>NZ_JBNCAT010000007.1:0-95399 GCF_049808495.1 Acinetobacter sp. G11 | reverse complement strand
GGTCAATTTATTTGAAAGGAAACTTTTAAGGTCACTCTTTGTGCCTGATAAAAAATGGCGAAAACAAGAAGAACCTCAATTGAGGTTCTTCTTGTGATATTTGTGGGACAGCAGTGGCATGATTGCCCTTTTATCTGCTTTATTTAGCAGGTTGTCCCCACTGATTGTTTTCCTGTTTGGTGTCCGAAGCCCACCAGATAATGAGAGGAATGATGCCAATAACAGTTAGTGCAAGAAGCTGCCACCATCCAGACCGGTTTGTGTCATGTAGACGACGGGCACCTACGGCTAGGCTTGGCAGGAATAATGCCAAATTTAATAATCCATTCAACATTTTGTCGGTACCGAGTATTGCATCAATGATTTGAACAATGATGCCCAAAATGAAAGAAACCAGCATAAAGAACCAGAATTCCTTACGGCGTGCACGTCCATCAAAAGTGACATAATTTTTCAGGCATTTTACAAACCAGTCCATCATATTGAACTGTTCTTCAGATTGATTCTGGTTGGAAATTTTATCGAGTTGTTCGGACAGGGTTTGCATGGTGCTGTTGCGGTTGAGGGTAATATAGATTTGAGTGGCATTGCCGGCATTGTCGACAGCAAAATCGACATGTTCACCACGATTAGGCGGGCGCTGACCGCGCCATTCTGCGCCCGTAAAGTTGTAGCGGTTTTGGTCGTCGCCACTGATAATACCTGTATTGGTTTGGATTGAATAATCCAGAATCGTTCCTTTCATTATTAGCCTCTATTTTTATAGTATATGTTATAAATTTAGCCTGATTATTGCATATCATCATAGCAGAAATGCTTAAAAGTTAAACATGGTGTTTTTTTTAAGTTACTGTATTAATAAAATATTTCATTAAGGTTTTTCTGTTTTGAGTAAAAATCCCGCTATTGAAGCGGGATTTTTTAGAATCTTTCAATTACCAGCTTAACGCACCGCCAGTCTGATAATCCGTTACACGCGTCTCGAAGAAATTCTTCTCTTTACGCAAGTCCATCATCTCCGACATCCACTGGAATGGGTTATTCACACCAGCGAACTGTTCAGGCAAACCAAGTTGCGCTAAACGACGGTTACAGATGAACTTCAGGTATTCTTCCATCATCGCCGCGTTCATGCCAAGTACACCGCGTGGCATGGTGTCACGTGCGTATTCGATTTCAAGCATGGTGCCTTCAAGAATCATCTGGATGATTTCTTCCTGGAACTCGGTCGTCCATAAACCTGGGTTTTCGATCTTGATCTGGTTGATCATGTCGATACCGAAGTTCAGGTGCATCGACTCGTCACGTAAAATGTACTGGAATTGCTCGGCAACACCGTTCATCTTGTTACGACGGCCCATAGACAGAATCTGGCTGAAACCACAGTAGAAGAAAATGCCTTCAAGTACACAGTAGAACGCGATCAGGTTACGAAGCAAGATCTGGTCATTTTCAGGTGTACCGGTTTTGAACGTAGGATCACTTAAAGACTGGGTATATTTCAGACCCCAAGCCGCTTTACGTGCCACGGACGGTACTTCGCGGTACATGTTGAAGACTTCGCCTTCATCCATACCTAGCGACTCGATACAGTACTGGTAAGCGTGAGTGTGAATCGCTTCTTCAAAGGCTTGACGCAAGATGTACTGACGGCATTCCGGGTTGGTAATGTGACGGTAAATCGCAAGGACCAGATTGTTTGCCACCAGTGAGTCTGCAGTCGAGAAGAAACCGAGCGAACGCATGACAATGGTACGCTCATCTTCAGTCAAGCCATTTTCAGACTTCCAAAGTGCGATGTCATGGTTCATGTTGACTTCTTGCGGCATCCAGTGGTTGGCACAACCGTCCAGATACTTTTGCCAAGCCCATTCGTATTTGAATGGAACCAGCTGGTTCAGGTCGGCACGACAGTTGATCATGGCTTTATCGTCAACCTGTACGCGCTGAGCGCCCATTTCAAGCTCTTCCAGACCCGGAGCAACGTCAAGGTTGTCTAGGGAAGCAGATGCTCTTGCCAATGAATCGGTTGGATCTGATCCTCGGTTTTGAGTGGCTCTAAGGGGTTGTGCAGCTGCCACACGCGTCGGTTCGTTGCGTGCATCAGATACCACTTGTGTATGAGCCGCTTTTTGCGGTTCGACGGGCGCAGACTTGTGTTCAGGTGCAGCCGGTTTTTGCGAATCATCTTCGAAATCGTCCCAACTTAGGATAGACATATCAATTCTCTCTTCGATGCTTATATCTGTTATCTGACATCTCACAAACGAAGATGTCTACTATACGCTTATTCTGTGTAAGCAAAATTAAGTTTTGTCGATGAGTGCTCTTGTTTTGTACGGAAGAGCAAATATCCTCACTACTTATTTTGATTACGCTGTTGACGTGCTTTAAACCAGAAATAACCAATCGGCACGTAAAAGGTAAAACAAAAGGAAACCACCAAGGCAATAAGTCCTAACAGGTAGTTATGGGTCATATGGAGCATGGTGGGTTCCTTTTACTTTTAATTTGTGAATCCTGGTCGTAACTAAGATTCACGTTTAAATCATTTTTTAGATGATTTTGCTGGCTTTACTGTTTCAACAACCGTAGTTTTTGGATGCTTTTTCGCATATTCCAACGTTACGTATTGACCAGTGATAGCACTGCGAGCTGCTTTTTGATTATTAGCCATGCTCAGTTCTCCTGATACAAAATCAAGATGACTCTTACTGGCTCATAAACTAATTCAATGATAGAATCGCTCATGCATTATCAGATGCCAGCCTCGTCGTGACCATCTTGGTATCACTTCGAGATTGAAAGCCTTCTAGTTAGTTTTGACGGACTCTAGAGGGCTTTTTTATTGCCTAAATTTTTTTAATCCCCCTAAATCCCCCTTTGGAAAAGGGGGACTTTCTCCCTCAATTAAGAGGTTTGATTCCCCCTCCTTTTAGGAGGGGTTAGGGGAGGTTATGAAGCTTACTGACAAGCTTCACAATCCGGGTTGTCAATTGAACATGCCATTGGCACTGGTGCTGCTTGAGCGAAATCTTCTTCAACAGTTGCTTCAGCTTTCACTTCAGGTGCTACCGCAGCAGTAACAGGTGCTGCAACAGTGGCAGGTTTAACTGCGTTCAATGCGCCAGTGTTAATGGTCGATTTCTCGGCAGAAGTTGCACCCAATGCGCGAAGGTAATAAGTGGTTTTAAGACCACGTAACCATGCCATTTTATAGGTCAGGTCAAGTTTCTTGCCGTTTGCACCAGAGATGTAAAGGTTAAGCGACTGAGCCTGGTCAATCCATTTTTGACGGCGTGATGCAGCATCCACAATCCAGCGTGGTTCAACTTCAAACGCAGTTGCGAAAATCGCTTTAAGCTCTTCAGGAATACGTGAAATCTTCTGAACAGAACCTTCGAAGTGTTTCAGGTCATTGACCATCACTGAATCCCAAAGACCGCGATCTTTTAACGCACGTACCAGGTACGGGTTGATCACTGTGAATTCACCAGAAAGGTTAGATTTCACATATAAGTTCTGGAACGTCGGTTCGATCGACTGAGACACGCCACAGATGTTTGAAATGGTTGCAGTTGGTGCAATCGCCATTACGTTCGAGTTACGCATACCGTCTTTTTGAACTTTGGCACGTAAAGTGTCCCAGTCCAGACGTTGTGTACGGTCAACTTCAAACATGCGTTCAGGACGTGATTTCGCCACGATGTCTAAAGAATCGATTGGCAGGATGCCTTGATCCCAAAGTGATCCTTTAAATGTTTCGTAAGCACCACGTTCAAGTGCAAGGTCGCTAGAAGTCTGGATTGCATAGTAAGAAATGACTTCCATAGATTCGTCAGCGAAATCAACCGCAGCATCAGAACCGTAAGCCAGTTTCATTTCATATAAAGCATCTTGGAAGCCCATGATACCCATACCGACCGGACGGTGTTTCAGGTTCGAATTTTTTGCCTGCGGAACAGCGTAGTAGTTGATGTCGATGACGTTATCGAGCATGCGAACGGCTGTTTTTACAGTGCGCGCCAACTTCTCACGGTCGAGTACACCACCTTGAACGTGCTGTACCAGGTTAATCGAACCCAGGTTACATACCGCAATTTCGTCTTGGTTTGTGTTTAGCGTAATTTCTGTACACAAGTTAGATGAATGCACCACGCCTACGTGTTGTTGCGGTGAACGCAAGTTACATACGTCTTTGAATGTGATCCAAGGATGGCCGGTTTCAAACAGCATAGACAGCATTTTGCGCCACAAGTCTTTGGCACGCACTTTCTTGTGCAGCATGTCGGCTTCTTTGGCAATGCTTTCATAGTAAGCATAGCGTTCAGCAAATGCCTGACCGGTTAAATCGTGAAGATCTGGCGTTTCAGATGGCGTGAACAATGTCCATTCAGCATCTTCAAAGACACGTTGCATGAACAGGTCTGGAACCCAGTTTGCAGTATTCATGTCATGGGTACGACGACGGTCATCACCGGTGTTCTTACGCAGTTCCAGGAATTCTTCGATATCCAGGTGCCAGGTTTCTAAGTATGCACACACTGCACCTTTACGCTTACCACCCTGGTTTACCGCAACAGCCGTATCGTTGGCAACTTTCAGGAACGGTACAACACCTTGAGATTTACCGTTAGTGCCTTTGATGTATGAGTTCAAGGCACGAACTGGGGTCCAGTCATTGCCTAAACCGCCTGCCCATTTAGACAGCATGGCGTTATCACGCATTGCGCCATAAATGTTATACAGGTCATCAGCAATTGTTGTTAAGTAACAGCTCGATAACTGTGGACGCAAAGTACCAGAGTTGAACAGGGTCGGTGTAGATGCCATGTAATCGAAGCTGGACAGCAAGTTATAGAACTCGATGGCACGCGCTTCTTTGTCATCTTCATTTAACGCAAGACCCATCGACACACGCATAAAGAACAATTGCGGTAATTCGAAACGGATGCCGTCAGAGTGGATAAAGTAACGGTCAAATAAGGTTTGCAGACCTAAATAGGTAAACTGGTTCGAGCGTTCTGGCTGAATCGCTGCTGCCAGTTTTGCCAGATCAAAATTCAATAGATCTGCAGATAAAAGATCTAGCTCTACACCTTTTTTCAGGAAGGTTTCTAAAGCGTCATTTTCTAGAGTGTCAGTACTTAAACCCAGGAACTCCAAACCGGTTGCCACAAGATTGTCACGAAGCAGGCGAGCAGTCACATAAGTATAGTTGGGTTCTTGTTCAATACGGGTACGCGTCGCCATCATCATTGTTGTAGAGATGTCGGACTCTTTTACGCCGTTATACAGGTTTTTTACGGTTTCATCGACAATGGCTTTAACGTCAATGCCTTCCAGACCTTCAGCTGCTTTTGCCACATGTGCTTCAAGTGCACCCAGGTCAAGCGGTTTAAGCTGACCATTGGCAGCAGTCACTTGTAAAGTCGGATGGTGATGAGCGCCAGTCTGTTTGCGTGCTTCAGAGCGTTGTTCGCGGTAGATGACATACGCACGTGCAACTTTTTGTTCACCTGTACGCATGAGCGCAAGTTCAACCTGGTCTTGAATTTCTTCAATATGAATCGTGCCGCCTGACGGTAAACGACGGTTAAACGTATTCATCACCATTTCAGTCAATTGCTCGATACGATCATGAATACGGCTAGAATCAGCACTTTGCTGGCCCTCTACAGCCAAAAAAGCTTTACCAATCGCTACAGAAATTTTCTCTGCGTCAAAAGTGGCAACATCACCGGTGCGTTTAATCACCTGAAGTTGGCCAGGAGTTGAAGTGATTACGCTCATTTAGCATAGCTCCATTGTCATCTATTTTTATGTTTATGGACCGTTTGAACTGGGCAAATTTTATGCCACAGTATTTGAGGAATAAACACAAGACCTAGTGGTTTTAAAATTAATTGAACACAAGATACGGGAAAATTTAGGGTAGATCAATATTGACATTTTGCTAAATATTTTTCTTAGTACATGCATTAATCTCTGTAAAAATATTGCTATTTTTATTGATTTTTCTATAAGCCTTATCAGGCAAGGCATAGCATAACAAAGCTAAAAAAATGTGCTTATAGATAACATTGTGGATAACTTAAAAGAAATGAGCTAACTAGTCAGAAACTGTGCAAATAGCAGGGTGGATTAAAAAATAGACATTTTGTAACTAAATATTTCTTAAATTTGTGTGAAAATCACTGGAATATGAAAATTTCAATAAATTCAATGTTTAAAAAAAATATAACAAAATGCTACTTTGATGTATCAGTTTGGTGAACGGTATCTTGTTTACAATGTAAACGTGTGTATATTGCTGAATATATTAAAGCGTATCCAATGGATTTTTAAGGATACCTTAATCCAATATAAAGGGGCATTTTATGAGCCAAGAAGAAAAGTTACCTAAAATTTTAATTGTTGAAGACGATGAGCGTCTTGCACGTTTGACTCAAGAATACCTTATCCGTAATGGATTGGAAGTTGGGGTAGAACCTGATGGTAATCGTGCAATCCGTCGTATCATTGCTGAACAACCGGATTTGGTGGTACTTGATGTCATGTTACCGGGTGCAGATGGTTTAACCATTTGTCGTGAAGTGCGTCCACATTATCATCAGCCGATTTTAATGCTGACCGCACGTACTGAAGACATGGACCAGGTGTTGGGTCTGGAAATGGGTGCGGATGACTATGTCGCCAAACCTGTTCAACCCCGCGTGTTGCTTGCCCGTATCCGTGCTTTGCTGCGCCGTACAGACAAGGCTCCTGAAGATGAAGTGGCTCAACGTATAGAATTTGATGATCTGGTCATCGATAATGGTGGCCGATCAGTGACTTTGAATGGCGAATTGGTCGACTTCACTAGCGCTGAATATGACCTGTTATGGCTGCTGGCTTCAAATGCGGGTCGTATTCTTTCCCGTGAAGATATTTTTGAGCGTTTGCGCGGTATCGAATATGACGGTCAGGACCGTTCAATTGACGTACGTATCTCACGTATCCGTCCAAAAATTGGCGATGATCCTGAAAATCCAAAACGTATTAAAACGGTACGTAGTAAGGGATATTTGTTCGTTAAAGAAACCGGTCTTTAATGTCTGCCTGCTAATTTTATAGGACAGCTTCGTGTTTAAACACAGTATATTCTTGCGCATTTATGCAGGGTTAGTGATTTTAGTAGCCTTGGTCGCCTTATTTGGCTATCTGTTGGTACAAATCATTAATTACCAGCGTGCGCAAGAGTATCGTGAATCTTTAACCGACGGAATTTCCTATATTATTAGCGAGGGGATTGCTCGACAGCCGAATGAGCAGCAGAAAAAAGACTGGATTTCTGATGCTTCCGATTTGCTTGAGTTGCCAATTTATTATGTTGAAGCAGCTAAGGTGGATTTATCCCGTACCGAGAGAAAGCGGATTGAAGAGCGTAAAGCAGCCGTCCGTTACGATGCAGAAAATTCCATTGCCTATATCATTATTGGCCTGAAAGATGATCCCCGGCATTTGCTGTATGTGAAAGTGAATAAAATAGGCGAGCGCCAGATGAAAGCCTTGCCGATTTTTATTCTGGATTATCTGGTGTATTACCCTGGGCAGGAAAAAGAGTATCTCGCCAAAATTCAATCGCATTTTTCTTATCCTATTGCCATTGAAAAAGTGCAAAACTTGCCGCTCGATTCCGAACAAATCGGCCGGCTTCGCTTGGATCACAGTATTATTCTGTACCGTGACAATGCCTCGGTTCGGGGTACCACCATCTCGATTGTTTCGCCTATGCCCAGCTCACCTTCCGAGGTGCTGGTTTTAGGGCCTGTTCCTTTATTTAACTGGATGCCTTTCCAGTTGGCTGCAGGCATTACCTTGCTCAGTTTGTTTGTGTTAAGTCTTGGGGTGTATGGCTTGCTGGTGCCTATGCAGCGTCGCTTACGCGAGGTGAATTACGCCTTGCATCGCATGAAATCGGGTGACATGACCTTGCGTTTGCCAGTCGATGGTACTGATGAAATGGCCAGCCTGGCAACCAATTACAACAGCATGTCCGATCATATTCAGCGTTTGATTGAAGCACAGCGCGAGCTGATGCGAGCAGTTTCGCATGAACTGCGTACGCCTGTGGCACGCATTCGTTTCGGCATGGAAATGCTGGCCGAAGAAGATGACTATGAGTATCGTCTGCAGCAGGTCGAACAGATTGATAAGGATATTGAAGCGCTCAATACCTTGATTGATGAAATTATGACCTATGCAAAACTGGAGCAGGGCACACCATCTTTAGATTTTGAAAAAATAGTACTGTTTGAAGTGCTGGATCAGGTGGTGATTGAAACCGAAGCACTGAAAACTCAAAAAGAAATTGAACTCAAAGCGCCACCCATTAGTATAGTGGTGGATGCCGAGCGGCGTTACTTGCATCGTGTGGTGCAAAATCTGGTCGGCAACGCAGTTCGCTATTGTGATCATAAAGTAATTGTCAGTGGTGGCATCAATGATGCAGGACTGGCCTATGTCCAGGTGGAGGATGACGGTGCCGGTATTCCCGAGGAGGAGCGTCAGCGCATCTTTGAAGCCTTTGCCCGTCTGGATGATAGCCGTACCCGTGCTTCTGGAGGGTATGGATTGGGCCTGTCCATTGTGAGCCGTATTGCTTACTGGTTTGGCGGGAAAATTGAAGTTGATCAAAGCCCGGTTTTAGGCGGGGCACGTTTCACTATGTCATGGCCTGCGCAACGCTTTAATAAAACCAAAAAGAAAGCCCATGTTGTAAAAGACGGGATCTTAAATACAGAATTTTAGCTCATAAAAAAGCACCGAATCCGGTGCTTTTTTTAGTCTTATTCATGACTGGTGGCATCTGGTTCAATCAGGCTTTTTCCCTGTTTTAAACTGGCAAGGGCATCGGCATTGAAATCTAGCAGTAAGGAATTGTTTTTGGGGTCAATTGCATAATTGCTAATCAATTTCTGGTCCCCATTTAATGTTTCGACTCTGTATTCATCGGCAACGTTTAAAATAGCTTCGAGATTGGTGGTGGTAGAGGCAAAGTCCTGGCGGAAAAGATCATAAATGTCACGCAGGTCAAAAATGGCATCACGTGCATCTGGGTGTTTATCAATGTATCTTTCCACATGGTGCACTAACAGTTGTGCAAAGAAGAAATATTCAGATTCATGGGCATATTTTAATGTCATTATAGTTTCTCCTGTCTATTCACTTTTTGAGTTTTAAATACAAATATCACAAACTGTTAAACGCATGTCAAAGTGTTGCAAAAAAGCCACAAGAATAAAGCAGCTTATGCAAAAAATATGGGGTAGTTTATAAAGCAAAGAAGGGTGGTTTTTTTAATACGGTGGAAAATTTAGTCAATTCTTGTGGTTCCAATCATTTTTTAAATAAATACCCAAAATAAACTGTGCTTTTAAAATTGATAGAATATTCAGCAATAATGCATTTTTAGATTGAAAAATAAATGGGCAAGATTTCCTCAAAAAATCTTAATGTGAGAAAATTTAATAAAAATAATCGTTTTTATTAAATAAAACGATTAAGGTGTGCTGTAAGGGAATAAATGCAAATTAAAAGCAGTAATGCCGAAAAAATCATCCAAAAGACTAAGGCTTATAAGCTAGCAAGTGAAATCATAAATCAGGTACAATTGGCGGGATTAATTTTGTGTTTGGTGTATTTGAAGGCCAATACATACATTCTTTGTTAATAAATTAGGCCTGCCAGGAGTTATCCCCGCATGAGTGCCATTACTCCATACGATTGGGCAATTATTGCCTTCGTGATCGGCGTTACATTTCTTTGTGTCTTTATGCTCACAGTTCCTTTACTCCTTGGGGGTAAATCATGGGGCCGTGCAAAGCAAGAGCAATTTGAGTCAGGTGTAGTAGGTGCGGGTGGAGCACGCATCCGCTTGTCTGCAAAGTTCTACTTGGTTGCTATTTTCTTTGTCGTATTTGACCTGGAAGCACTGTATCTCTACGCATGGGCTACATCAGTTCGTGAAGTAGGTTGGTTCGGTTTTACCACCGTTGTGATTTTTGTGGTCGATTTATTGATTGCTTTGATTTATGCCATTGCTGTAGGGGCATTAAACTGGGCACCAACCGATCGTCTCAAAGCGGCAGTGATGAAATCGAAAGTGGGTTCACCGAATATGAACCTTGCCGACATTACACGCTTCAATTCTATTGAAGAGTTGGTTGTTGACCCTACAGGTCAGATTCCAGCTCAATCATCTGGTCGTGTGAAAAAATCTGCGACTACATCATCTAGTAAGGAGTAACCCGGGAATGAAATATACATTAACCCGTGCGAATCCGGATGCTGATCAATATCCACTTCAAGAGCGTCAAATCGTTACCGATCCGCTTGAAGAAGAAGTGAATAAAAATGTGTTCATGACTCGTTTAGAGGATGTAATGCATACAGCTGTAAACTGGGGCCGTAAAAACTCTGTATGGCCTTTTAACTTTGGTACTTCATGCTGTTACGTAGAATATGCAACCACTTTGACCGGTGTGCATGATATGTCGCGTTTCGGTGCCGAGGTTATTCGTGCTTCGCCACGTCAGGCGGACTTAATGATCGTTGCAGGGACCTGCTTCGTGAAAATGGCACCTGTAATCCAGCGTTTATACGAGCAAATGTTAGAGCCTAAATGGGTGATTTCAATGGGTGCTTGTGCAAACTCGGGTGGTATGTACGACATTTATTCGGTTGTACAAGGTGTGGATAAAATCATCCCTGTCGATGTGTACATCCCGGGCTGTCCGCCACGTCCTGAAGCATTATTGCAAGCATTAATGTTGCTACAAGACCAAATTCAATTAGAGCGCCGTCCACTTTCAGCGGTGATTGGTGATGATCTTCAGCCAGTGTATAAGCCAAAGATGCAACCAGAACGTGACCGTAAGAATGCTGAACGTATTGCAGTGAAAAACTTACGCTCTATGGATGAAATTAAATAATCTGAGCGACAAAATATTGATGCACCCGGTCTGGGTGTAATTGTCGTTTAAGGTTGACTGAATTTGTATTAAATAGGAAGCCAAGCCAATGGCTGAAACTGACATTGCTATGCCAGAATCAACAGCAGTTGATTCACGCCCAGCATTTGCAATTATAGAAGAGCTCAAAACCAAATTTGGTGAGAACTTCTTTATGCAAACGACTTTTGAAGACTTTCCAACAGTCTGGGTAGAGCGCGCACGTGTGCAAGAAGTCCTCATGTTCTTGCGGAAAGTAGAACGTCCTTACGTGATGCTGTTCGACTTGTCTGCGGTAGATGAGCGCTTGCGTACTCACTGTGACGGTTTGCCTGCGTCGGACTTCACTGTGTTCTATCACTTGTTGTCGCTAGAGCGTAATGCCGACATTCGTATTAAAGTTGCCTTGAGTGAGAGCGATCTCAACATTCCAACAGCAACCAACATCTGGCCAAATGCCAACTGGTACGAACGCGAAGCTTACGACATGTTTGGCATCAACTTCGAAGGGCATCCAATGCTCCGTCGTATCTTGTTGCCGACATACTGGGAAGGTCACCCGTTACGTAAAGAATATTCTGCGCGTGCGACTGAATATACCCCGTATATGCAGAACCAGGCGAAGCAGGACTTTGAACAGGAACACCTTCGTTTCGTTCCTGAAGACTGGGGCCTAAAACGCGGTAACGCCGATGAAGACTTCATGTTCCTGAACCTGGGTCCTAACCATCCATCTGCGCATGGTGCGTTCCGTGTGATCTTGCAGCTGGACGGCGAAGAAGTAAAAGACTGTGTGCCGGATATCGGTTATCACCACCGTGGTGTGGAAAAGATGGCTGAGCGTCAAACCTGGCATTCATTCATTCCGTATACCGACCGTGTTGACTACCTGGGTGGTTGTGCGCAAAACATGCCTTATGTGATGGGTGTGGAGCAACTTGCTGGAATTACTGTTCCTGACCGTGCACAATGTATCCGCGTCATGATGTCTGAATTGTTCCGTATCAATAACCACTTGTTATATATCGGTACTGCAATTCAGGATGCCGGCGGTATGACCCCAGTATTCTATATGTTTGCTGACCGTCAAAAAGTTTATGACATCGTAGAAGCGATTACTGGTTACCGTATGCATCCGGCATGGTTCCGTATTGGCGGTACTGCACATGACTTGCCAAATGGCTGGGATAAGTTAGTTCGTGAATTACTCGATTGGATGCCAAAACGTCTCAATGAGTACTATACCGCTGCATTGAAAAACTCGGTGTTTGTCGGCCGTACCCGTAATGTTGCGCAATACGATGCAAAATCGGCATTGGCTTGGGGTGTAACAGGTACTGGTTTACGTGCTACAGGTATTGACTTTGATGTACGTAAATACCGTCCTTATAGCGGTTATGAAAACTACGACTTCGACGTGCCGGTTGAATACGAAGGCGATGCTTACGCGCGCGTAATCGTTCACTTCCGTGAAATCGAACAGTCACTGAAAATCATCAAGCAGTGTTTGGACAACATGCCTTCTGGTGCGTACAAAGCAGACCATCCACTGGCTGTTCCACCACCAAAAGACAAGACATTACAAGATATTGAAACCTTGATTACGCACTTCTTAAGCGTGTCATGGGGTCCTGTAATGCCTGCAGGTGAAGCATCTGTGATGGCGGAAGTGGTGAAAGGTGCGTCTAACTATTACCTGACTTCAGACAAGTCAACCATGAGTTACCGTACCCGTATCCGTACACCAACTTTCACGCACTTACAGCAAATGCCTTCTGTGATTAATGGCAGTTTAGTATCTGACTTAATCATTTATTTAGCGACAATTGACGTCGTAATGGCTGACGTGGATCGCTAAGGGGTAAACGCATTATGATGATTTTGACTGATAAAAAGCCACGTGTGAATGTTGAAGGGATTTTAACTGCGGACGAAATCCATGAAATTGAACATCACATGGGCCACTACCCGTACCCGCGTGCCGCATGTCTGGATGCGCTGAAATGTGTACAACGCCGTAATGGCTGGGTAGACGACGCACAAATGAATGCAATTGCTCAAATGCTGAGCATGAGCCTTGCAGATTTAGAAGGCGTTGCGACATTCTATAACCGTATTTACCGTCAACCGGTCGGTCGTCACGTAATTTTATTGTGTGACTCGATTGCATGTTTCTTGATGGGTGCGGAAACTTTGGCAGAAGCCTTCCAGCGTGAGCTGGGCATTCAGTTTGGCCAAACCACAGCGGATGGTCGTTTCACTTTGCTGCCAATCTGCTGCTTAGGTAACTGTGACAAAGGTCCAACCTTAATGATTGATGAAGATACTCATGGTCTGGTTGAAGTGACTTCGGTTAAACAGCTCTTGGAGAAGTATGTATGAATACTGAACCAAAACCAATTTATGGCGACGGTAACCCGGAAACTCACCCATTAACATGGCGTTTAAGCAAACAAGCCAATGTTCGTAATGCCGATGATTACGAAGCGCTGGAAGGTTATGCCGGCTTTAAAAAAGCGATTGGCATGCAACCGAAAGAAGTGCTTGAAGTCATTAAAGCGGCGACTGTAAAAGGCCGTGGTGGTGCAGGTTTCCCGGCAGGGATTAAATGGTCGTTGATGGCGCCGAATGACAACTCGGGTCCACGTTACCTGATTTGTAATGCCGATGAGATGGAACCGGGTACCTTCAAAGACCGTTTGCTGATGGAAGATCTTCCACACCAACTGATTGAAGGGATGCTGATTGCTGCTTATACCTTAGAAGCAACTCAAGGTTACATCTTCATTCGTGGTGAATATATCGAAGCTGCGAAGTATCTGAACGAAGCGCTTGAGCAAGCTCGTGCCAAAGGTTACCTGGGTGACAACATCCTTGGAACTGGCTGGAATTTCGAATTGCATGTGCATACCGGTGCGGGCCGTTATATCTGTGGTGAAGAAACTGCATTGATTAACTCGCTTGAAGGCCGTCGTGCCAATCCGCGTACCAAACCGCCATTCCCGCAAGTTGCAGGTGCTTGGGGCCGTCCTACGATTGTTAACAACGTAGAGACCTACAACAACTTGCCAGCCATTATGCTGCGTGGTCCAGAATGGTATATCGGTTTATCTGAAGGTAAATCAAAAGATCCAGGTACCAAAATTTATGGTGCTTCAGGTAAGGTGAAATTCCCGGGTCTTTGGGAACTTCCATTTGGTACCACTGCACGTGAAGTGATCGAAGAGCATGCCGGCGGTATGCGTGACGGCTTAAAGCTGAAAGCATGGTTACCGGGTGGTGCATCCACTGACTTCCTGGCTGCCGAGCATATCGATCTTCCTATGGATGCGGAAAGCATCATGAAAGCAGGTTCACGTTTAGGTACCTGTTTGCTCATGGTTGTTGATGAAACCCAATGTATGGTTTCAGCAACACGTAACCTGGAAGAATTCTTTGCACGCGAATCATGCGGTTTCTGTACACCTTGCCGTGACGGTTTACCTTGGGCGGTTAAAGCGCTTAAAGCACTGGAAGATGGTACAGGCAAGAAAGAAGATATCGATCACTTACAAGAACTGACTCGTAAGCTTTGGATTGGTAAGACTTTCTGTGCTCACGCACCTGGTGCGATGGAACCGCTTATGGGCGCACTCAAACATTTCCGTGGCGAATTTGAAGCGAAGGTAGTCAATGCCGCCGCTCAAGTTAGCTCCGTAGAACAAGCTTAAGGAATTCGACTATGGCTACAATTCATGTCGATGGCAAATCGTATGAAGTCAACGGCTCGGAAAACTTGCTACAAGCATGTTTGAGTCTTGGCATTGATATCCCATACTTTTGTTGGCATCCATCCTTAGGTTCTGTCGGTTCTTGCCGTCAGTGTGCCGTGACTCAATACGCGAATCCAGAAGATACGCGTGGCCGTTTGGTCATGTCATGTATGACGCCTGCATCTGACAATACCTACATCTCGATTGAAGACAAAGAAGCCAAAGATTTCCGTGCTTCGATTGTTGAATTCTTGATGACCAACCACCCGCACGACTGTCCAGTCTGTGAAGAAGGGGGTCACTGTCATTTACAAGATATGACCGTGATGACACAGCACGACCGTCGTCGTTACCGTTTCACTAAACGTACCCATTACAACCAGGAGCTAGGCTCATTCATTTCTCACGAAATGAACCGTTGTATCGCGTGTTATCGTTGTGTGCGTTACTACAAAGATTATGCTGGTGGTACAGACTTCGGCGTATATGCAAATGCATCACGTGTTTACTTCGGTCGTCCAGAATCAGGTACTTTAGAATCTGAATTCTCGGGTAACTTGACTGAAGTATGTCCGACTGGTGTATTTACAGACAAAACTCACTCAGAGCGCTATAACCGTAAGTGGGACATGCAGTATGCGCCAAGCGTATGCCAAGGCTGTTCTTCAGGTTGTAACATCTCTCCGGGTGAGCGTTATGGCGAACTGCGTCGCGTAGAAAACCGTTTCAATGGTGACGTTAACCAATATTTCCTTTGTGACAAAGGTCGTTTTGGTACAGGTTATGTGAACCGTGCAGACCGTCCACGTCAGCCACAATTCCGTGATGGTGCAAACGTAACCACTGTTTCAGTAGATACAGCACTTGATACCGTGATTGAGAAAATCCAGGGCAAAAAAGTTCTGGGTATTGGTTCACCACGTGCATCGCTTGAAACGAACTTCGCGCTTCGTGAACTTGTAGGTCAAGACAGCTACTCAACCGGTATGTCTCAAAAAGAGCAGAACTTGGTTGAACTTGCAGCTTCAATCATGCAAACCGAGGGTGTTTATAACCCGACCATGCGTGAAATTGAAAGCTACGATGCTGTGTTGATTCTTGGTGAAGACCTGACTCAAACTGCGCCACGTATGGCCTTGTCTGTTCGCCAGGCTGCGAAAAACAAAGCCAAAGAAATGGCGGCAGAACGCCGTACCCAGGAATGGCTGGCTGAACCGGTACAGCGTATTGCGCAAGATGCCAAATCGCCAATCTACATTCTTGCTGCGACTCAAACGCGTTTAGCTGACGTTGCTACAGGTGAAGTAGTGGCATCTCCAAACGATATCGCACGTTTAGGTTTTGCTGTTGCTGCGGCAGTTGCAGGCGAAGTTGTTACCGGTCTTGATGACGATGCGAAAGCATTTGCACAAACCATCGCTGACACTTTAAAAGCTGCGAAGAAACCATTGATCATCTCTGGTACAAGCTTACAAGACGCTGCCATTATGGAAGCTGCTGCACAAGTGGCTCAGAACTTAGGTTCAAATGCAGGTCTGACATTGACGGTTCCTGAAGTGAACTCAATGGGCTTGGCAATCTTCGGTGGTCAAAGCCTGGAGCAAGTATTTGCACAAGACTATGACACAGTTGTGATTGTGGAAAATGACCTTTACCGCCGTTTACCTGCTGCACAAGTCAATGCTGCACTTTCGGGCAAAGACGTGATTGTATTGGATCACTCTGAAACTGAAACTGTGAAGAAAGCAAACATTGTACTTTCTGCTGCAAGCTTCGCGGAAGGTGATGGTACTGTGGTATCTCAAGAAGGCCGTGCACAGCGTTTCTATCAGGTGTATGACCCAAGTTACTACAAACCTGAACTGGCGATCAAAGAGTCTTGGCGCTGGTTACATGCCATTGAAACCGGTGTGAAAGGCAAAGCGATTTCCTGGACATTGCTGGATGATGTCATTGAATCCGTCGTGAAAAATGTTCCTGCGCTTGAAGCCATTCAAGATGTCGCACCAGATGCGGGTTACCGTATTCATGGCTTGAAGATTGCACGTGAACCACGTCGTTACTCAGGTCGTACCGCAATGCGTGCTCCGCTTTCGGTGCATGAGCCTAAACAGCCAATCGATGTCGATTCTGCATTAACATTCTCTATGGAAGGTTATGTGGGTAATGAAACCCCATCGTCACTGGTTCCGTTTGCATGGTCTGCAGGCTGGAACTCTCCACAAGCCTGGAACAAATTCCAGGATAACGTAGGTGGTCACTTAAAAGGCGGTGATTCAGGCATTCGTTTATTCGATCGTTTGGCTAAACGTCCTGCACGTACATTCGTAGCTCCAGCAGCAGTACTTGCAAATGCTGAAAGCTTCCGTTTGGTACCTATGCATCACATCTTTGCTTCTGGTGAATTTACTGTAAAAACTCCGGCCATGGAATCGCGTATTCCTGAAGCCATGTTTGCGGTAGGTGAGCAAGATGCTGCGCGCCTAAACGTTCAAGATGGTCAAAAAATTACTGTGAAAGCAGGTGAGGCGACAATCAGCCTTCCAGTTCAAGTGATCGAATATTTGCCGACAGGTTATATCGGTTATCCGGTTGGTCTTGCACCAACGGTGTCACTTGCAGAGCCTGTATCCGTCGCGGTAGGAGTGTAATTCATGAATCAAGAAATTATACGTCAGACACCGCTATGGGCTGAGAACTGGCCAATTGCTTATTCAGTTGTTCAAGCGATTGTAATCTTGCTTGTAGTGGTGCTTGTCGCTGCGTTGATGTCATTCATCGAACGTCGTTTACTTGCGTTATGGCAAGACCGTTACGGTCCAAACCGTGTTGGTCCCGGGGGGATGTTCCAGATCGTTGCCGACATGCTGAAAATCATGTTCAAGGAAGACTGGACACCTAAGTTTGCTGACAAACTGACTTTCCGTTTAGCACCTGCAGTTGCCATGGCAACTGCGGTACTTTCGTTCATGGTGATTCCTGTAAGTCCGACCATGGGCGTAGCAGACATGAGCATTGGCCTGTTGTTCTTTATGGCAATGGCTGGTATTGCAGTATATGCCGTGCTATTCGGTGGCTGGTCTTCAAATAACAAATATGCGTTATTGGGTGGTCTGCGTTCTGCGGCTCAAACCATTTCTTACGAAGTGTTCCTGGGGATCTCGCTGATGGGTGTGGTGGCAATTGCCGGTTCATTCAACATGCGTGAAATTGTTGAAGCACAACGCGATGTATGGTTTGTGATTCCACAATTCCTGGGTTTCATTATCTTTATTGTTGCAGGTGTTGCGGTAACTCACCGTCACCCATTTGATCAACCGGAAGCTGAACAAGAATTGGCGGAAGGTTATCACGTCGAATACGGCGGTATGAAATGGGGTATGTTCTTCGTTGCAGAATATGTCAACGTGGTTCTTATTTCAGCATTGATCGTCACTCTATTCTTTGGCGGTTGGTTAGCACCATTTAACCTAGAAATTCCATTTATTCCACCAGTATTCTGGTTCATTATCAAAACAGCATTCTTTGTAATGATGTTTGTCTTGGCTCGTGGTTCTTTAATGCGTCCACGTTATGACCAGGTGATGAACTTTGGTTGGAAAATTTGTTTGCCATTGGCGTTGGTCAACTTGTTGGTGACTGGTGCTGTGATTCTGATGAATCAGGCCTAGGACAGCAGGGAGTACAAAATGTATAAAATTCTAGCTGGATTCGGGTCAATCGTACGTTCATTGTGGATGGTGTTCAGCCACGTGACACGTAAACGTGACACTATTCTTTATCCAGAAGTGCCAGCTGAACAAATTGTTCCGCCGCGTTTCCGTGGTCGTATTGTATTGACACGTGACCCGGATGGTGAGGAACGCTGCGTAGCGTGTAACCTGTGTGCGGTTGCATGTCCGGTTGGCTGTATTTCTTTACAGAAAGCAGAAAAAGAAGATGGTCGCTGGTATCCGGAGTTTTTCCGTATCAACTTCTCGCGCTGTATTTTCTGCGGTATGTGTGAAGAAGCCTGTCCAACGACAGCAATTCAAATGACACCAGATTTCGAGTTAAGTGAATACGTTCGTCAAGACTTGGTCTACGAAAAAGAAAACTTGCTCATTTCAGGTCCTGGTAAATATCCTGACTACAACTTCTACCGTGTAACCGGTATGGCCGTAACAGGTAAAGATAAAGGTCAAGCACAACGTGAAAGTGCGCCTGTTGACGTACGGAGCTTATTACCATGATGTGGCCATTTTATTTGATGGCACTCGTGGCCATTGTTTCTACGGTTCGTGTGGTGACTAACGCGAATCCTGTGCATGCTTTATTAAGCCTGATCGTGTCCCTCCTTGCAGTAGCAGGGATGTTCATGATCGTTGGTGCGCCATTCGCTGGCGCACTAGAAATTATCGTTTATGCCGGCGCGATCATGGTGTTGTTCGTGTTTGTGGTGATGATGCTGAATCTTGGTCAACATACGGTTGAACAGGAACGTAAATGGCTGACGTCATCTGCATGGGCATATCCAGCATTGATGAGTTTCCTGATGGGCTTGGTGCTGGTTTGGATGCTTGGTTCGGATTACACAACAGCAGGTCCTGTAATGGGCACTCAAGTTGTGGGACCTAAAGCTGTAGGTACAGCGCTCTTTACTCACTACTTACTATTGGTCGAAGTTGCCGCAATGTTATTGCTTGCAGCCCTCGTTGCAGCATTCCACTTAGGTAAACGTGAACCAAGTGCAAAAGAGGAAAAAGAATAATGGGCAACATTCCTTTAGAACACGGTTTAATCGTTGCAACCATTCTTTTTGCACTGGGTTTTTACGGTGTAATGGTGCGACGCAACCTATTATTTATGTTGATGAGCCTTGAAATCATGATGAACGCAGCAGCGCTTGCGTTCGTTCTTGCAGGTAGTGCATGGTTACAGCCAGATGGACAAATCATGTTCATCCTGATCTTGACCCTTGCTGCTGCAGAGGCTTGTATTGGTCTTGCGATCGTCCTTCAGTTCTACCATCGCTTCCATCATTTGGATGTGGATGCTGCTAGTGAGATGCGCGGATGAGTTATTTATATTTAACAATTTTATTTCCGCTCATTGGCTTTGTCCTCTTGGCGGCGGGGCGCAATAAGCTTCCTGAAAATGTAGCAGCCATTATTGGTGTCGGTTCAGTCGGTTTATCTGCTTTATTTGCACTGATTGCCGGCATGGGCTTTGTAGACAATGGTTCAGTAGCTCAGGTTCAACATCTTTGGACCTGGTTCAATGTCGGCGGTTTTGCACCGGGCATGAGCCTGCACCTGGACGGCCTGTCATTACTCATGACCGGCATGATCACCGGTGTGGGTTTCCTGATTCACATCTTCGCCTCATGGTACATGCGCGGTGAAGAAGACTTCGCACGTTTCTTCTCTTACTTCAACCTGTTCGTTGCCAGCATGTTGCTGCTCGTTCTTGGCGATAACCTGGCGTTATTGTTCCTGGGTTGGGAAGGCGTAGGTCTTTGCTCTTATTTGCTGATCGGTTACTACTACCAAAACCCGGAAAATGGTTTTGCAGCAATCAAGGCATTTACCGTAACGCGTATTGGTGACGTATTCTTACTGATCGCTTTATTCTTGCTATACCAACAATTCGGTACTTTGCATATTGGTACAATCGTGGCCAATGCACCTCAAGTATTGGCGGGTGACCATTCACTTGCAATCTGGACATCATTAATGTTGTTCCTGGGTGCTGCCGGTAAATCTGCGCAAATTCCACTACAGACATGGTTGGCCGATGCAATGGCAGGTCCTACACCTGTTTCTGCATTGATCCATGCGGCAACAATGGTAACCGCAGGTGTTTACCTGTGCTGCCGTATGTTCTCCGTGTTTGAAATGACACCAGAAGTGATGATGTTCATCTCGATCACTGGTGCAGTAACATTGATTGTGGCCGGTTTTGCTGCATTGGTTCAAACCGACATCAAACGTATCCTGGCTTACTCAACCATGAGTCAGCTCGGTTATATGTTTATGGCGGTGGGTGCTGAAGCATACCAGGCGGGTCTGTTCCACATGCTTTCACACGCATTCTTCAAGGCATTATTGTTCTTGTCTTCTGGTGCGGTGATTCTGGCTTACCACCACGAACAAAACATTTTCAAAATGGGTGGTTTGTTCAAACATAACAAATTCTTGTTTGCCTGCTTCGCGATTGGTGGCGGTGCGTTGGCTGCAATTCCATTCTTGACCATCGGCTTCTTCTCTAAAGATGCCATCCTTGGTGCAGTTTGGGTACAAGGTCAAAGTATTGCACTTTATGACTGCTTATACTGGACAGGTGTAGCAGGTGCTTTCTTAACGTCAATCTATACATTCCGTTTAATCTGGGTTGTATTCTTTGGTAAAGAAAACACGCCGTATCACGAAATCAAAGGTGCAACTTACTGGGCTCCACTTGCGATTCTTGCAGTTCTTTCAACTGGTTTAGCTTACTTCTTAAAAGCACCAGTAGAAAGCATTTTAAATGCTGCAAAAATTCCAGCATTCATGGTTCCTGAAGCGCTTGAACATGGCATGCACAGTGCTGAATACACCGCTGTAGGTATTGCATTGGCTGGTCTTGTGGTAGGTATCGTATTATTTGTCTTTGCCTACAACGCAGTGAAAGGTTTTGCCCGTACTTCATTCGGTGCTGGCCTTGCCAATATCTGCCGTAATGCACTTGGTTTTGATGCGTTGTATAACATCGTATTCGTGAAACCATATTTGCTTATCGCGAAAATTTTAGGTCGTGATCCGATTGACGGCCTGTGGTTAGTGCTTCCTGCCATTGTTAAAGGTGGTCATAGCTTCACCAGCTCACGTCAAACAGGTTCATTGCGTGAATACGCATCAAGTATGTCACTCGGTGTAGTGGTGTTGCTGATGATCCTGATCGTGATTCAGGTAGTGGGGAAATAAGATGGAAATCACAAACAACTGGATTTTACCCGCGCTGATCCTCGTACCGTTCATTGCAGGTTTTGTATGCTGGGTCGTCGACAAGCTCGACGACAAACTGCCGCGTTACATTGCGTTATTCGGTATGCTCATTACTTTGGGCTTGACTGTTGCGCTTTGGAATTCGGGTACGTATCACTATGAACTCGGCGCAAAAGTTCCAACTTGGTCTGCCGAATTCATGCTGCCTTGGATTTCAACCCTCGGCATTAACATTCACCTGGCGGTGGATGGTCTTTCACTGCTTATGGTCGGCTTGACTGCATTACTGGGTGTACTTGCAGTAGGCTGTTCATGGGGCGAGATTCAAAAGAACGTTGGTTTCTTCCACCTTAACCTTTTATGGTCTTTGGGTGGGGTCATCGGTGTATTCCTGGCGATTGACCTGTTCCTGTTCTTCTTCTTCTGGGAGATGATGCTGGTACCAATCTACTTCCTGATTGCCTTATGGGGCCATAAGGGAGCAGACGGCAAGTCACGTGTATACGCTGCGACCAAGTTCTTCATCTATACCCAGGTAGCAGGTTTGATCATGCTGATCGGTATTCTAGGCCTTGTGGTTTACGGATACATGATGACTGGCATGATCGGCTTCGATTACAACTACCTGTTAGGTGTGGCGAATACGCTTGATGCACAGTTGCCATCAGTGGCTTATGCCTTGATGATCTGTATGTTCATTGGTTTCGCTGTAAAACTTCCAGTGTTCCCATTGCACGGCTGGTTACCAGATGCCCATGCTCAAGCACCGACAGCCGGTTCTGTCGACTTGGCAGGTATTCTGATCAAGACTGCTGCATACGGTCTGCTGCGTTTTGTTATGCCATTCTTCCCGGCGGCTTCTGCACAGTTTGCAGACATCGCGATCATTTTCGGTTTAATCGGCGTGTTCTACGGTGCCTGGTGTGCTTTCCAGCAAACCGATATGAAACGTTTGCTGGCGTATACTTCAATTTCGCATATGGGCTTTGTATTGCTTGCACTTTACGCAGGTAATATCCTGACTTTTCAAGGCTTAATGATCATGATGCTGGCACATGGCCTGTCATCTGCTGCCTTGTTCATTATGTGTGGTCAAGTGTACGAGCGTGTTCATACGCGCGACTTGCGTTTAATGGGTGGTATGCGCGGTCAATTCCCGTACCTAGCTTTCTTCCTGATGTTCTTTGTTGCTGCGCTTGTCGGTATTCCAGGTTTGGGTAACTTTATTGGTGAATTCCTGATTTTGATGGGTTCATTCAACAAATTCCCAGCCTTCACTATTGTGGCAGCAATCAGCTTGGTATTGGCAGGTCTTTACGGCTTGATCCTGATTCACAAAGCATTGTTCGGTACGCCAAATGAAGAGCAAAAACAAAATTATACAAGCCCATTGAAAGACTTGAATGCGCGTGAAATTGTTATTTTGTTAGTGTGTGCTTTTGGTCTACTATGGCTCGGTATCTATCCACAAAGCTTCCTTGATATTTCAAATTCAAGCATGGCGTGGTTGGCCAACAGCTATATCCCAGTTCAAGAAGTTGTCGATGCGACTCAACAGGTCGTATCTCAACAAAATGTGGAGATCCAATAAGCCATGAACTTCACAATGTCATTTTCCGAGCTTATGCCATTAGCTCCTGTGATGATCGTGGCTTTAACTGCGATCGTAGTGATGCTTCTCATTGCAATTAAACGTAACCATAATTTAATTGCAACAGCCTCTGTAGTCGGCTTGAACCTTGCTGCAGCCTATGTCCTGATTGGTATGTTCGGTGGTGCTTTTGCACCAGCGAACGTGATGGGCATGTTTATGCTTGACCCGTTTACCTTGCTTTACCAACTGGTCATCCTGATTGCTGCACTGGCTTGCTGTACCTTGTCACATGCTTATATTGAAAGCTATCAAGATAACCGTGAAGAACTGTATATCCTGATGCTGTGCTCGGTAGCGGGCGCAATGCTGATGGTGGCAAGTTCTCATTATGCATCTTTCTTCATTAGCCTTGAGCTGATGTCGATTCCTGTATACGGTCTTTTAGCTTATACGCACCAACGTTCACAATCTTTAGAAGCGGGTATTAAATACCTTGTTCTTTCAGCAACTGCTTCTGCAATGCTGTTAATGGGCATGGCATATATCTATGCTTATACCGGTTCATTGTCTTTCTATGACAATGTTCAGGCCTTGATGCAAGCCATCAAACAGCCAATGGTGATTTTAGGTCTAGGCTTAATCGTTTTTGCTGTTGCATTCAAACTGTCTCTTGCGCCATTCCATAAATGGACGCCAGACGTGTATGCAGGTGCGCCAGCGCCAATCGCAACATTCCTTGCGACTGTGGCCAAGGTTGCAACCATTGGTCTGTTTGTACGTTATTTACTGGCTTCAGGTGCAATCTTGGTAGATTCAATCGTAACCATCATCACGATTATTGCGGTGCTTTCTATTCTGGTGGGTAACTTCCTTGCAGTACGTCAAGTCAACCTGAAACGTATTCTGGGTTACTCTTCAATTGCGCACTTTGGTTATTTGCTGATTGGTTTAATCAGCATGACTTATGCAAGCCTGGGGAATGTATCTGTATACGTAATCACTTATGTGTTGACAACGATTGGTGCATTTGGTGCTGTTGCGTTGATGTCTAGTCCATTTAACAATGTGGATGAAGCACAAAGCCTGGCAGATTACCGTGGCTTATTCTGGCGCCGTCCAGTATTGACTGCGACCTTGACTGTCATGATGCTGTCTCTTGCAGGTATTCCATTGACTGCTGGCTTCATTGGTAAGTTCCTGGTGGTGATGGCTGCGGTAACAACCCAGCACTGGTTCCTTGCTGCCATGATTGTGGTGGGTTCAGGTATCGGTCTGTACTATTACCTGCGTGTGATGGTGGTGATGTACATGACTCCGCCAGATACGCCACGTATTGATGCCGACAAACATTGGGGTCAAAAAGTGGGTGGTATTATGGTGCTTGCTGCGGCATTGGCGGTATTGGTGATTGGTGTTTATCCTGATCCAATCATTAAATTAGCGCTGCAAGCAGAGATTTTATCTCCATTGCATTTCATGCTCTCTCAGCAATAATCTAAAAAAACTATAAGTTTTTAGCAAAAAGCCTCCTTTCATAGGGGGCTTTTTGGTTTATAAGAGATATAAAAAACATTTATAATAGCTGAAATTTTATCTTATTTTTTTAGGTACTCTCCCGTGGCTATTCATGAAATCCGTCATCCGCTTATCCGACATAAACTAGGTTTGCTACGTCGTGCAGACATCAGTACAAAAAACTTCCGCGAATTGGCACAAGAAGTGACCATGCTGCTGACGTATGAAGCAACCAAAGACTTGCCGATGTGTGAGCATGAAATTGATGGCTGGAATGGCAAAGTGACTGTAGACCGCATTGCCGGTAAAAAAATTACCGTTGTCCCTATTCTGCGTGCCGGTATTGGCATGTTGGACGGTTTCCTGAACCTGATTCCAAGTGCGAAAGTCTCTGTACTGGGTCTTGAACGTGACGAAGAAACCTTGCAAGCGCGTACTTACTACAAAAAACTGGTACCCGATGTACAAAACCGTTTGGCAATGATTATCGACCCGATGCTGGCCACCGGTTCTTCACTGGTTGCAGCCATTGACGTATTGAAGGCGAGCGGCTGTAAAGATATCCGTGTCATGGTTTTAGTGGCTGCACCAGAAGGCATTAAAAAAGTAGAAGAAAAACATCCGGATGTCACCATTTTCACCGCCTCTATTGATGATGGTCTCAATGAAAATGGCTATATTGTTCCAGGTCTGGGTGACGCGGGCGATAAAATTTTCGGTTCAGTACAAAAAGACTGAGCCTTGAAGACAAATTAAAAGAGGCTTCATGCCTCTTTTTTTATATACTGTAGACATGGCATTTTTTAGCATAGGGCAGCAGCATGAAAAATGAAGTATATCAGGGGAAGATCAAGAAGTATGACCCTGAAAAAGGCTTTGGTTTTATTGGTTCGGCTGAAGGGGATATTTTCTTTCATATTTCAGATTTCCCTGCGGCAGAAGGTGAACCGAAACGTAATGAACGGGTAAAATTTGTAGCTGTGAAGAATGGCGACAAGTACAAGGCCGTTCGCATAGAGCGCGTTGCAGATCATTCAGCAAAAGCGAAAAAATCAAAAGTATCGACGCATAATCAGTCGATTACATCTGCCTTGTTGTCAAATTTTCGAGGCTGAATATTCCAGTTTTTTAGTTCAGCATGAGAATGTTCCGGGTTACTTTTGACGATGATCGGAAAAGAGGCTTTTTAGCCTCTTTTTTATTATAATAAGGAAAAATATAAATGAAAAAGAGTGTTTTATGTTGCTTCAGGGGAAAGTCAAAACCTATAACGCAGAGCGCGGTTTTGGATTTATTGCAGTACAGGAAGGGGAAGTGAAGGACATTTTCTTTCACATTAAAGATGTTCCCCAGAGCAGGGTCGAACCTAAAGTAGGGGAGAACTTAAAATTTATTATTGTGGAAGATGACGGCAAGTTCAAAGCCGATCGTATTATGCGACTGGACCTGCAGTCTGCCTCAGAGGATAGCATGCCGGTCAAGCCGGAAGGCAGAAAAAAGAAGACGGCTTCACCACGTTATAATAAAGCTTCACAGAAAGGCCGAATCCTGTCCGGCATTGTCCTGATCATTCTGGCAGGACTTGCTGTGATCGGTTATGATCAATATCAGGATTATCGCACCGCAGAGCAGCTGAAAGCACAGCAATTGATTATAGAGCAGCAGCGTATTGTGTCAGAACAGCGTGAAGCGCTGGGAGATTTACCCGAAGCGGTATTGTCGGAGCAAGGGCAGCGTAATCTGGCGGGTGAAACTTACAATACCACTAGACCGCGCTCGGAAAAAATTAGTGCCAGTATTGATCAGCAAAATGGCGTGAGGCTGGCAACAGCACAATTTAAATGTGATGAACGGCAGCATTGCAGTCAAATGAGCTCAAGAGCAGAAGCTGTGTGGTATGTGCAAAACTGTCCCAATCATAAAATGGATGGTGACGGTGACGGCATACCGTGTGAAAATGATTCACGCTGGTAATAAAAAAGCGCCATTTAGGCCACTGCTGTCCCATAATTTGAATTTTATTTCAGTATCGAATCAATATGATGATATTTTAAATTTAAGTATTTGATATTTAATTTTTCACAGCCTTGTCTTTTCTTTAAAAGTTGAGGTAACTTTGTGTAGGCTAAACCCTACTTTTGACAGACCAAAAGTAGGCAAAAGTCTTTATTCCCCATACACGACATCCTGTCGTGTATGGGGAATGTGTGGCATCCTTGCCACACTCACGAATCTAATACCTGGGATTCAACTATGGGACAGCAGTGCCATTTAGGCGCTTTTTTTAATATTTTTTATTCTTCACAGAATTTCATAAAGGCTTTTAGACCAGGTCCCTGATATTTTTGACGATGCACCAACATGAATAAAGGACGGGTCAGTTGCCAGAAAGGGGTGTCTAAAATGACCAGCTGACCTTTTTCACGTAAAGGTTCAATGGCGAGTTTCGAAATACAGGACATGCCTAAACCGCCAGCCACAATTTTAAGAATCGCTTCATTATGACCGAGTGTTAAACGGATATTGGCATCTGGAAGGTCTTTTAAAATGGCATTGTCAAACACCTCACGGGTACCTGAACCTTCTTCACGTAAAATCCATTCGACATGGTCAAAATCTTTAGCGGTAATTGCACGGTTCAGTTTTGCCAATGGATGCTCTGGTGAACAGCATACTGCCAGTTCATCGTCACGCCAGTGTATACACTGCAACTGTGGAAGATGACATGAACCTTCAATCAAGGCTAAATCCAGCTGGAACTGGTTCACGGCTTCAATCATCTGACGGGTATTGCCGACTTGCAACTGCAGATGTGCTTGCGGCTGAATTTTCAAAAAGTCCGCCATCAGGTCGGGCATCAGGTAATCACTGATGGTTAAGGTGGCCCCCAAGCGCAGGTCAATACTTTGCAATTCACCTTTGGCCGCCTGTTCAAAAGCTTCGCAGCGACCTAAAATTTCCAGCGCTTGCGGAAGTAAGAAACGACCTAAATCATTGAGTTGTAGACGTTTACCGAGACGGTCAAACAGTGGAGCACCCAAGCCATCTTCCAAATCCGCTAAAGCCATACTTGCAGCACTTTGCGTGAGCTTAACGGCATCGCTGGCTTTGGTTACTGTGCCTTCTTGTGCGACTGCTACAAAAACAGCCAACTGGCGTAAGGTCATGCGCATGAATAGAGCCTTAACATTTAAAAAATATTAATAAATTATGTGGTCATGCTACCATGAGCACAGTCTTTCATGCCACGCTGAAATCATGTCAATTGAAAAATTTAGCTTAGAAAAAGTTTTATCTGTACACCGCTGGACCAATACCTTATTCAGTTTTACCATGACTCGACCTGCGCATTTTAAATTTACCGCAGGTCAGTTTGCACGTATTGGCCTAAAAGTAGGCGATGAACTGGTGGTTCGGGCTTATTCCGTGGTGTCATCGCCCTTTGATGAAACCCTGGAATTCTTTTCAATTGTCGTGCCTGACGGTGCATTCACTTCTAACCTGCAACATCTACAAGTGGATGATGAGCTGTACCTGGAAAAAATCCCCTATGGTTTTTTAACCTTGGCACGTTATCAGCTTCCTTTGCCGCATGACTTGTGGTTACTCGCCACTGGCACGGGTCTGGCACCATTTATTTCCATGTTGCAAGACTTTGAAACCTGGTCGAAATATCAAAAGATCAATCTGGTCTATAGTGTGCGTACTGAAGCCGAACTGGCTTATGTCGGGCGTATTCAGGAAATTGCCGAAACCTTTGGTGAAGGTCATACGGGCTTTAAATTTGTCCCGATTATTACCCGTGACCCCCATGCAGCCTTGCATGACCGTTTACCGGTACTGATTGAAAATGGTGAACTGGAAAAAGTGGTGGGACTGCAATTCAATGTAGACACCAGCCATGTCATGCTGTGCGGTAACCCGCAAATGGTGGAAGACACCAAAGAAGCATTAAAAGCACGTGGCTTGAAAATGAACCGCCGTGGCGAAGGCAATATTGCGGTGGAGAATTATTGGTAAGTGACTTGAGGTAAAAAGAGGAGTTGGGGAAATTCAATCAGATGTAAATCATCTAAAAACTAATCCCTCCCGACCTCCCTTTAAAAAAGGGAGGAGATTTAGTCACAAAAAAAACCTCCAATGAGGAGGTTTTTTATGATCACTAGTTTAGTGAACAAACATATCAATAAATTCACGGATTTCCTGAATGGCAGTATCCACATCACTGGTCAGCCAGGTGGGTTCAAAAATCCCTGCATAATATTCAAGCCGTTCTTGGGGAACCACCAGACGGATCGGACATTCTTCTTCCAGTAAGCGCCAAGGAATAATGGGCACTTCATTGTCTATAAACGGGGCAATATTGCGAATGTCAATTACCATGGCATTGATGCATTCAGGAAACGGCATCACAGAAAATTCTTCGGTACGGCGACGGAAATATTCCAGATCACCCCATTTAAGCACGTAACTCGGCTTATTAAATTCAATAATCCCAATGAGATGTCCATCACGAGTGTAATGCAAACAACATTGATGAGTGACGTCAGTGTCCAAATCAAGCGTTACAGATTGCTGACGATACGCCATAAAGTTAAGCAGCATGAAAAACGAGGTGGATAATTATAGCTCATTTTAAGCCTTTCAGCACCTAAACCATGCTTCATCCTGAAAGCTCAGCCAAGTTTAAAAAATCGGTTAATTTTCCTATTTTAAAAACCGTAACTTAAACTCCTTTCCTCTGCATGGTTAAAATTTTGCTGGGGCTTCAATTAAAATAACAGTGTCTTGTTCCACATATAAAAATGGAATAACAGTCCCATAGACTGCGATAAAGGCAACAGCAGCAGTAACTTTAAAAGCGCTATAGAAAAGAATGACAGCCTGACTGGAAATTGAATCGACACACCCTTCTTGCCTTAAACACATTTAAACAACTGCTTTCTGAACTGCTGTTTTTTAAGTGAAAATTACAAGTCTTCACCATGTCACTATGCTTTTATACATAACTGATCAGGAAATATAGTTAATATAAATACATGGAATGAAATAAAAGAGGGGAAAAAACATGACACATGATTTTAATAAACCGCCTCATGTTACGAGTGAAGAAGAAAGATCTCAAAAAAAACGTTTGCCAGTGTATATCCTTCTTCTTGTAGGGGTGTTCTTCATTGCCGTACTGGTTTACATGTTTGCCTATACTAAACCGGAATCACAAGATGCTCCTCCAGGGCATCCTGACCCCACTGTCCAACCTGCCACACCAAACAATACCGCGACTACCGGCACTGCAACAGCAACCGATGAAGCCGTTGCTACAGATGCCGATACTGTAACAGAACCGGGTGAAAAAAGTGCAATAGGTGAGGCGACCGATAATGTCGGTATCGGCCGAGGAAACAGCAACTAAACGCATAATCTCAATGTCATTTTTTAAAGCTCTGGTCTGAAAGGATTGGAGCTTTTTGCAATCTAATGTGCGCTTTTGTTGTATTTATGCTGGTTTGTATTGAAGAAAAAATAATCGAATTCTAATGTGTTCTTAACGTCATCATTTTAGGTTGAGCTGAGCCAACATAAACCAGTATTCATCTGTAGAAATTCAATAAGTAATAACAAGAGGACATGACAATATGAATGAGTATTTTTCTGGAGGCCCTAGAGGGGGTGAATTTGATGCGATGTACTATTGGAATCAGTTTCATCCTATTCTCGCTGCCATCGCCATTTTAATCATAGGTTGGATTGTTGCCCTTATTATTGCGGCAGGAATTAAAAAAGTTTTACAAAAGCTTGGAACAAATCAAAGACTTTCTGGAGCGACAGGACATCGCTCAAATGTTGAAAATATCGTTTCACGTATCATCTTCTGGATTGTAATGATCATTGCCGTCATAGGCGCGTTGAATGTGCTGAATCTCACCAGCGTGAGCGGGCCATTCAGCAATATGATCCAGCAATTCCTGTTGTTTATTCCTCAACTTTTAGCAGCTATTGCGGTCGGTTTTATTGGCTGGATTGTTGCGAATCTGGTCAAAATGGGACTGCAAAAACTGCTGGACCGAACTGAGCTGGATGAAAAGTTAAGTGCTGATGTGGGTGTCAGCCCAATTAGCCAGAACATTAGTGACATTGTTTATTGGCTGATTTTGTTATTATTCTTGCCAATTGTACTGTCGATTCTGGGCTTAACCGGATTGCTGGCTCCAGTACAGAACATGGTGAATGAAGTTGTCTCATTCTTGCCGAATATCTTTATTGCCGCTGTGATTGTATTTGTCGGTTATATTCTGGCAAAAATTGTACGCGGTATTGTCGAAGGTCTGGTAGGTAGTTTAAATCTACAGCAGCATGCCCAGAAAATCGGGATGTTTAAAAATTCCAATCTGCCCCAGGTACTCGGCTCATTTGTCTTTGCGATTATTATCATTACTGCCTTGATTATTGGCTTTGAAGCGCTGGGCGTTGAAGCGATTTCACAACCGGCCACGGCCATGTTGTATGAAATCATGAATGCCATTCCACATATTATTGCAGCTGCCTTAATTCTTATTCTGGCGTATGTGGTGTCACGCTTTGTGGCTAAACTGGTGGTGGACATTGTTTCTGGAACGGGTGTGGATGAAATTCCTGCCAAAATGGATGCACAGCGCTTTTTAGGTACAACTAAAGTATCGTCAATTATTGGTTATCTGATTGTGTTCTTTACCATGCTGTTTGCGGTATCTGAAGCAGCAAACCGGCTTGGTTTTGAACAGATCAGTGTGCTGATTTCAATGTTTATTCAATTTGGTGCCAATATCTTGCTAGGTGCAGTCATCCTGATGATTGGATTCTGGCTGGCAAATCTGGTGGCCAAGGTGATTGGACGAGGTGAATATGTCAGTTCACGCTGGCTGGCAAATCTGGTTCGTATATTGATTATGGGCTTGGTGATTGCCATGGGCTTGCGTGCCATGGGTATTGCCGATTCCATTGTCAATCTGGCCTTTGGCTTAACTTTGGGTGCTGTCGCCGTTGCCTTCGCATTGGCCTTTGGTTTAGGTGGGCGCGATCCGGCACAACGTGTCTTGACTGACCTAATTGATAAATGCAAAAAAGAGGCGAAGCAGCCTAATCCCTTGCATCAGGACAATTCGGACCGAATCAGTTCAGGGCAGGATTCAAATTCAGTCTCCGCCCAGGCTGCGCGTGAATTTACTGAACATGAAAATGCTTTGACTCCTGATTTATCCAATCCAACTCCTGCTTCATTAACCACGGCACCACAAGAGGCACAAAAACCTGATCCAGATCAGAGTGTTCCGGATTCTATCCGCGTTGATCCTAAACACCCGCCAGAAAATAATCCTTTTGGATCTACAGGTGAGGCAGAATCTGATGTTGATCTTCACAGCAACACAGACAAAAATAATCCTAAGCCCAAAGATGACCAATAACTATTGCGGAAAGCAATAGGTCATATATTGCACAAACAAAGCGCTGCTTTGTTTGTGCACAACAGATGGGCATGCTTTTTGCTGCTCTATTATTAAGAAGCAGTCAGTAAGATGACCAGATTTTCTATTGCAAGCCTGAGATCCGTTAAAATATGCATTGTCAAAATTATGAACGGATCGTCAACAGACCCTAATCCTGAACAGGAGAGCAAAAAGAGTAAAAGAGAACCGAATAAGTTTCTTGCACCAATTGTGATCGCAGGTATAACAGTTGGGTTTCTTATGAGTGCATATAAATTTATATTTGCCAAACTTAAAGTTGAACATCAACAGAAAAAACCAGAATATCGAGAAAATTTAGATAAAAAATAATCAATAAATGCTCGATTGTTGGCATGTATTATGCTAAATATAATTGTAATATTTAAAGAATATAAAGACTTAGTTTTAATATTCTTGAAATATTCATCATTCTATACTGGGACGTATAAATAATTATTGAGGGGAAATTATGATGTTAGTTAAAAAACTTTTAGGTTTAGTCGGGCAAGCATTTCAACAAGACTGCCAACATACACAAGCAGTTGCAAAGATGGATCAAGCAATTGTGCGTATGCAGCAGAAGCAGAATATTGAAATTTTACGTACGGATTATTTAGAATAATTCAGTTGCAATGGATTAAACATATTGCGATGCGGCATGTGCAGACGCCCATGCCCATTGAAAATTAAAACCACCTAAATGACCCGACACATCCAGAACCTCACCGACAAAGTACAAGCCTTTCTGTTTTTTGCTTTCCATGGTCTTGGATGATACTTCAGTGGTATCAACACCGCCCAAGGTCACTTCCGCAGTCCGGTAGCCTTCGGTTCCTGAGGGTTTTACTTCAAAATGATGCAGGCGCTTGGCGACCTGTTCCAGTTTATCATCGCTCAAATTACCGATCGCTGTGTCGGCAAATTCTGCCCAGATCAGATTTTGCAGTTCCAGTACCACACTTTTTGGCAGATGCTCATTTAACAAGGTGCGTAGCAACACTTTGGGCTGGCTGGATTTCTTGGCTTTAAAGAAATCTGTCAGATCAAGATTAGGCAGGAAATTGATGTTAAAACTTTGGCCGACATTCCAGTAATTGGACAACTGTAATGAACTTGGGCCACTTAAACCGCGATGGGTAAACAGCAGGGCTTCGGTAAAACTGTTTAAATCATTCGACAGGGTAGCATCGACGGCATTACCGCTTAAACGGGTGGTCACTTCTTTAAACTGGTCGGAAAAAGTAAAGGGCACCAGGCCTGCACGGGTCGGGTGCACATGATGGCCGAACTGTTTGGCAATGTCATAACCAATCCCTGAGCCGCCCAGCGTCGGTACAGACAAACCTCCTGTTGCCACAACGACAGATTCAGCCTGGAAATAACCTAAAGTAGTCGCAACATGAAAACCTTGATCATCTATAGCAGTAACCGCTTTGACTTCACAGCTGGTTTTAATGTCGACCAGGCCGGTCTTGTCACATTCAGCCAGCAGCATGGCCAAAATTTCCTTAGCCCCGTTTAAGGTAAATAACTGACCGTGTTTACGTTCTTCATATTCAATGCCATGTTCACAGACCAGACCAATAAAGTCCCAGTTGGTATAGCGGCTTAAGGCCGAGATTACGAAGTGCGGGTTATGTGAAATGTAGTTTTCAGGCTCGACGTATAGATTGGTAAAATTACATTTACCGCCACCTGACATCAGGATTTTTTTGCCCACCTTGTTGGCTTTTTCCAGTACTAAAACTTTACGGCCACGCTGGGCTGCCATAAATGCCAACATCAGACCTGATGCACCTGCACCTAAAACAATGACATCATACTGATTTGTAGACATGAGTAACCCGTGGGAGATAAAAGCAGGGCATTATAGACAATTTTGCGCTCAATTTCAGGATAGATATTCATCTCTATGCCGGCCTTGCAAGCCGCCCGTATGAATGACCAAAATTCGTGAACCTTGCGGGAAGTAATTTTGCTGAATTAAACCCATCAGTCCGTACATCATTTTAGCGTTATAAACCTGTTCTAAATGAATGCGGTGCTCGGCTTCAAAGGACTGCATAAACTGTAACAGCGCTGGCGTGGTTTTGGCATAACCACCACAGCAGTAGGCATCGGTGATTTTCCAGTTTTTCTTCGTCGTCCATTGCTCGACCTCCGACTTTAAAAAATCGCCTTTTAAGGCCGAAAAACCTAGCACGTTCTGATGGGCTGCACTTGCCTCAATCAGCCCTGAAATGGTGCCACCTGTTCCAACGGCACAGCAGATCACGTCAAAATTGTGCCGGTCTTCGGCAGCTAAAATTTCCTTGCAGCCTTGAATGGCCAGCGTATTCGTTCCACCTTCGGGAATGAGGTAATGCTCCGGATAGTGCTGTTTTAAGGCGGCCAGATATTCAGGCTGATCTTTTTGCCGGTACTGTTCACGTGAAACAAAATGCAGTTGCATACCCAATTGCTGCGCCGTGGCCAAGGTAGGGTTGAGCGTTTTATCTTTGAGTTCTTCCCCCCGGATCATGCCTACACTGGCAAAGCCAAACAGATGCGCTGCATAAGCGGTGGCAGCAATATGATTGGAATAGGCACCGCCAAAAGTCAGGACTTTTTTAAACCCTTGCTGCTGTGCTTCCTGAAAGTTGTATTTCAGTTTAAAAAACTTGTTGCCGGAAATTTGTGGATGAATCTGATCCAAACGCTTCACGGTCACAGTCACGGGGGCATCCAGTCTTAGCTTTTGGTAAGTCACTGACTGGGCAATAGGGTCAAACATTTCATCATGATCCATCAATATGAGACTGCATTGTACGTAAAATAAAATGATTTATGGCACGCTGTTTTCGTCAGGATCATCACAGCGATATTTCAATATCAGGCAGGACCTGAAAATAATGCCTGATGATTTTTGCTCTTGCGCATATTTACACAGGGCTTATTTGTAAATATATCTTAAATAATTGAATTAAAATTATAAAAATAATGATTGAAAAATACTCATTAGTGTTAATCTAAAAGTTAGAACAATGATGAAAAAAGAGGATATGTGATGAAGACGCTATCCGTGGGTTTATCGCTATGCATGTTACTGTTAATGACAGCTTGCGATGCCGAAAATGATTATAACAAGCCGAAAACAGCACGTACCATGATTATTGGTGGTGTACCTGTGCATGATCAGGATTACCAGCTTTCTCAACTGAATGCGCGTGAAATCCAGCCTGTTGCTCAAGAGTAAACCGAGCTGAAACCGATATTTAATCTCATGTTAAATCAAGCTCGACCTGCCAATTGGCAGGTCTGAATTTATATGTATCTAAAAAATTATTACTGAAATGATATGCGGATTTTTTGTCTGTTTGAGTACATTCATAAAAATATATGTATACAGCCAATTTCATTGTAACTGTAACGATCTTTTACCCTATAAACCTCTATTTTATATTCCTCCATATCTCTCGCTACGCAGAGCCATACTTGTGTTCATTTCATCCATTTTCTAATAAATGAGGGCTTTGATTGCCTGCTTAGTGATTTATTAGGCGATTGATTTAATTCTTGGTGAATAATGCAGTGAAATTCTGAAAAAGAGGTGAAATTCAGAGGGATATTCAGGCTTTTAAATTGTAAAATTGCCGCGGAATTAATTTCAATAGGTGGACTTGTGGAATCATTTTGGATTTTGGGCTCAATTGCATTTGCCTTAATGCTAGGTGCAATGAGTCCCGGACCGACTTCGATTTATGTCGCTAAAAATTCAATTGCGATTTCACGTCGGCATGGTGTGTTTACCGCTTTAGGGACAGGCACAGGTGCTGCCATTTTCGGCCTGTTGGCTGTGCTTGGATTGCAGGCATTTTTATTGGCGGTGCCATCTGCTTATTTGGCTTTGAAAATTTGCGGCGGTTTATATTTGCTGTGGCTGGCGTTTAAAATTATTAAACATGCCAAAGCACCGATTGAATCTGGCCATGATTTACAGGCCCAAATGTCATTGCGCCGTGCATTCGCCACAGGCTTGATTACCCAGCTTTCCAATCCGAAAATTGCGATTGTGCTGGCCAGTATTTTTACCGCACTTTTACCCAAAGAAATTCCGACCTATTATTATTTTGTGTTGCCGCTACTGTGTTTCTTTATTGATGCAGGCTGGTGCTCACTGGTTGCAGTGGCCTTGTCGGCGGAAAAACCACGCCGTGTCTATTTAAAATTTAAAGCCGCTTTTGACCGTGCCGCAGGCGGGATCATGACGCTGTTGGGATTGAAGCTCATCTTTGGAATGAAGTAAATCACGGCATGGGTGAATCAATTTTGAATGGCTTACTCATTTCTTATTTTATAAAAACAGTGATTGATGCAAGAAGTGTATAGATCTATTCCCGGACTGAACCTTAAGATTAAAATAGAATGTAGAAAATAAAAGACCGACGATTCGAGTGATGATGAAATCGTCGGTCAAAAAATCTGTTGCAAGTTTTAGCTTGGGCTGCTGTTCCTCACTAAAACCTGAAACCAAGTTTATTGCTTTAGAAAAGTTCACCGAAAATATTGTGGATGCCGGTACAAATTAACGGTTTATGAACTTCGTACCCTATATAACGCAGCATTTTACAGATTGGTTGACAATAAAATGAAAAAAAACTCAATTTTTTTTATACTGATCATCTAAAAGTTGCTCATGCAGGCTTGTTGTGTCACTAACCCGATATTTTTTATGGTTTTTTTTCTTCTGTTTTATTTTTACCTGTATCTGCGGTGTATTGGCTGCTTTATTGCCAACCGGCATGGGCGGCATTCTGACCATCGTGCCTTATTTAACGGCCATGATTTTGGTGCTGTATAAGTTTTTAAAACAGCAACGACGCGCGCCAACCGCGCAAGAACAAAAAAAAATCACCTTGGGATTCAGCCTGATTTTCTGGGGCTATAACCTGGCCTTTTTATTGCTCGGCATTGTCCTTTTTGCCAAAAATGACCCCGAAGTCTGGCAGAATTTTCTTTTATATCTCAAAAATCCGCAATTTATGAGTATGGTGCTGATCATGGTCTTGCTGATTGCCATTCCGCTGTATCTTTTGACCTATTGGTTTTACGGCAAACAGGCACAGCGCATGGCGCAAAAAATGTTTGGCTAAACGAAACGGATGTAGGCTTGAGTTTTATACCGTCTTGATCTATAGATAAGAAAAAACAGGCGAGATCCGAAAATGCAAAAAGCATGTGTCTTGATTACAGGCGGCAGTGGTTTTATCGGCTCGCATCTGCTGCCTTATTTGTTGGATCGGGATTATGCCGTGGTGGGGCTGACCCGCCAGAAAAATAAACGCTCAAATCATCCGGATCTCATCTGGATTCAGCATTTAGATGAACTGAAAACCGACCGCATTGATTACGTGATCAACCTGGCGGGTGAAAGCATTGGACAGGGACGCTGGACAGCCAAAAGAAAACAACAACTGATTGAAAGTCGGGTAGAAACCACGCAGCAGCTCTATCGCTACCTGGAAAAAAGACAGATTTTTCCAAAGCGGATTATTTCCGGTTCCGCCGTTGGCTATTACGGTATAGACCCGACTGAACAATGGTTAGAAACATGTACCGAACAGTCCGCACCCCAGTCCATTTTTATGTCGGAATTGTGCCAGTTGTGGGAGCAGGCTGCCCTCAGTTTTAGTCAGCAAAAAACCACGATTATTCGTCTTGGCATTGTGTTTGGGAAAAATGGCGGGATTCTGCCGCGCATGCTCTTGCCGATTAAACTGAATCTGGCGGGACAGATTGGACACGGGCGGCAACCCGTCGTGTGGGTGCATGTTCAGGATGTGCTGCGTGCCATCGAATTTTTAATGCTGCATGAAACTGAAGCACAAATATTTAATGTCGTGTCACCTGAAAAAGTCTCGCAAGCGCAGTTTGTCCAAACTGCTGCCCAGGTCTTAAAACGTAAACCGGTGTTCTCTTTACCAGCTTTCGTTTTGCGATGCATGCTGGGTGAGCAGTCACAACTGGTATTGAATGGCCAATATGTACAATCACAAGCACTCAAAAAGGCCGGTTTTGAGTTTAAATATCCGACCTTGAACAGCGCTTTGGAAGAGATATTAGTGCACCATTAACTCTGCTTCAGATTTGAGGCGTGCAGGGCTGTAAGCTGCCGGGTTTACGAGAGGAGTTTGGCCCAGCATCAGCTGTCTGAGCAATTGTGCAGAGGCGGGACCCATACACAAGCCATTACGGAAATGTCCGAAGTTGGCCCACACATTCTCCATCTCGGGTATTTTACCGACATAAGGGATACCCGTTGGGGAACCTGGTCTTAAACCGGCCCATTGTTTTTCGATGGGAAAATTAGCCAGTTCGGGAACCATCTCGAAACAGGCCTTCAGAATTTTCTGCTTGGTTGCTACTGTTGGGGTGGTGTCAAAACCGCAATCCGCCATACTGGAACCACAGACCACATGACCGTCCAGACGTGGAATTAAATACATCACATCATTCATGCACATGGTCGGCAACCAGTTTGCCGGGGTTTTAAACAGCACCATCTGTCCCTGAACCGGACGAACTGGAATTTCCAGGTCCAGTTGTTCAGACCAGCGCTGCGACCATGCGCCAGTGGCGATCACAAACTGATCTGCATCATACGTTTTGCCATTTTTAGCCTGTACAGACTGAACCTTGCCATTTTTGATATTGAACTGTTCAATCGGGCAGTGTTCGATAAATTCGACTTGTGGATGCTGTTTTAAATAGGCCACCATAGATTGCAGTAAGCGCGGGTTTCGAACATTGGCAATCTGGGGGAAATAAATGGCGTGTTGAAATTTGGCGTCAATAAAAGGATTTAGCTGTTCAATCTGTTCCTGTTGTAAATATTCACATTGCTGCATTGGTTCCTGAAACTGCTCGGCATAATTCAGACCGCTTTCAAAATCAGCTTCATCAAAAATCAGCATACCGCTTTCATGAATTTCAAAATCAATGCCTGAAACAGGCTTTAACTTTTTGTTCCACCCTAAATACAATGACTTGCCATATTGCGCCAGTTGATTCACCGCGTGCGGATAGCGCCAGGGATACATCGGGGAGAGAATCCCGCCACCGGCCCAGGAGGCAGCTTTTCCTGCCTGCTGCTGATCGAAAATCATCACGGAACATCCCTGTTCCAACAGCTCTAAAGCAGACAGCAGACCGCTAATGCCCGCTCCAATAATGGCAATTTTCATCGCTTAGACCACAAATCCTTATTTCATGTCTTTCAGTTTAAGAGCTGCTTCTTCGGCAAAGTAGGTCCAGATGCCGTCAGCACCGGCACGGCGGCAACTCATCAGGGATTCAATAATCACGCTGTCGGACAGCCAGCCATTTTGAATGGCACCGGCCAGCATGGCGTATTCACCACTGACCTGATACACGAATGTCGGAACCCCAAACGTGTCTTTCACTTCACGGACGATATCCAGATAAGGCATGCCCGGTTTGACAATCACCATGTCTGCACCTTCCTGAATATCCAGGGCAATTTCATGCAGCGCTTCGGCACGGTTGCCGATGTCCATTTGGTAATTGTACTTGTTGCCACCTTTCAGGTTTGTCGATGAACCGACGGCATCACGGAAGGGACCATAGAAGCTGGAGGCATATTTGGCTGAATAAGCCATGATATTGGTATAGATATGACCATTGGCTTCCAGCGCATGACGAATAGCACCAATCCGGCCATCCATCATGTCACTCGGTGCAACCACATCTGCACCGGCTTCGGCATGACTTAAGGCTTGTTTAATCAGACATTCTACTGTTTCATCATTTAGTACATAGCCGGTGTCATCAATGATGCCATCCTGACCATGCGTGGTATAGGGGTCTAAAGCGCCATCCGTGATCAGCACCATTTCTGGCAATTCTTTTTTTAGCAGGCGAACGGTATTTTGGACCAGACCGTCTTCACGCCAGGCCGCTTCAGCGGACAGACTTTTATCTTCTTGTGGCGTAACTGGAAATAGCGCTAATTTAGAAACGCCCAATTCCAGTAGACGTTCAGATTTTTTTAACAGCAGGTCGGCAGACAGACGCTGTACATTCGGCATGCTTGGAATGTCTTGGGTTTGGTTCTGCCCCGGAAGGACGAATACTGGGTAAATGAGATGATCGGTCGTCAGCTGGGTTTCACGTACCATGGCACGTAACTGGTCGTTTTTACGGATGCGGCGCATGCGGGTAGCGGGAAATGCTGGACGATTGAACGTATAGGTCATAACAATCTCAATGATCAGTATTAAACTTTGGCTATTGTAGCCCTAGAATATGTTTTTGGGTGATGTTTAACAGATTTTTATTCAATCAGGAAATTCGAGCGAATGGTAAACGAAAGAGAAAAAAGTTGGACCGGTCATATACATTTAGGCTCGAAAGTTGATATTGATGTACTGCTGAACCAGTTATGCAAGGCTTTTAACAAATCTCCTTTCTTTCAGCACAATGGCATGAACATGCGGGTGGTGGATGGGCAGATTGAGGCCCATATCGACATGCAGCCGTATATGATTGGCAATGTGGCCTTCCAGATTTTGCATGGCGGCGTTGCGGCGACCATTTTGGACAGCATTGGCGGTATTGTGGCCATGGGGGAGCTGTACAAGAAAGCCACGCCTGATGATTTGCCCGAGACTATTAAAAAGGTATCGCGTCTGGCAACAGTCGATATGCGGGTCGATTATCTCGCGCCGGGTCGTGGCAAGTCCTTTACCGCACATGCCGAAACTTTACGTTTAGGCCGTAAGGGATGCACCATGCGCATGACTTTAGTGAATGATGAAGACAAACCGATTGCAACCGCAATTGCTTCTTATGCGTATTAAGTTTGTTTTAAGCCTGACAAGGTAAAAGAAGTAAAACCAAGAGCAATAATTCGGCATTGAATGAAAATTCGGTGCCGAATTTGTTTTCTAAACTGGTGAGTTACATTTTTATTCTCATATTATGAATTTTTACCATTAAAATTGGCAGTATAAAATTGAAAAAATGACTTTCTCATCGATATCATCTCAGGGCAACTCTTGTCTCTATGCCTGTAGCTTACACTACAAGGCATTCAGGATGGCTGGTGACCAAGTTTGTTGGATTTAGGACATATTGATGACAGATGCTCAAAACACCCTGCCAGAAACAAAAAACGATGAACCCGTTTCAGATACGACCTTAAAAGCCAAGCGTAAAAAAGCCTTGGGTTTTGTCGCGCTGATTTTAATCATTGCCATGATTTTGTATGCCGTCTGGACAGTATTTTTCAACCATTCTGTTGATACCGACAATGCCTATGTCGGGGCTGAAACAGCGTCAATTACTTCCATGGTGACTGGACAGGTTGAACAGGTACTGGTGAGTGATACTCAAACGGTCAAAAAAGGTCAGCTGCTGGTTCGTGTTGATCAGCGTGATGCAGAAATTTCCCTGGCTACCGCCAAAGCGGAACTGGTCAAGGCGCAGCGTCAATACAAGCAGACGCAGGCCAATAGCAGCTCGCTGAATTCACAGATTTTTGTCAGTGATGATGCCATTCATAGTGCCGAAGCCAAAGTGGCCGAGGCCAAAGCAGAAATGGACAAGGCACAGGATGACTTAAACCGCCGTGAAAAGCTCAGTGTCTCTGGGGCCATTTCTAAAGAAGAACTCAGTACGGCACAAAGTGCGCTGACTACTGCCAAAGCGGGTTATACATCGGCTCAAGCGGGTTTGGCGCAAGCGAAATCCAGCCAAAAAGCCGCACAAAGCAACCTGGCGGCCAATGAAGCGCTGATTCGCGGTGCCGATGAAAATAGTACCCCGGACGTGCTGGTTGCACAGGCCAAATTAAAGCAGGCCTTGCTAGATCTGGAACGTACCGAAATCAAGGCACCTTTTGATGGGGTAGTGACACGCCGTAATATTCAGGTCGGTCAGCGTGTGGCACCCGGCACAGTATTGATGATGGTGGTACCTACCTCACAGCTGTATGTTGATGCCAATTTTAAAGAAAGCCAGCTGGAGAAAGTCCGTCCCGGTCAAAAAGCGGTGTTAACCTCTGACCTGTATGGCGATTCAGTTGAGTATCACGGCACGGTACAAGGTTTCTCTGGCGGAACTGGTTCTGCTTTTGCCCTGATTCCGGCACAAAATGCGACGGGTAACTGGATTAAGGTGGTTCAGCGCTTGCCGGTTCGCATCAAGCTTGATCCCAAAGAACTGGCTGAACATCCATTAAGGGTCGGCTTGTCCATGGAAGCGAAGATCGATTTGTCTTCGAAGTAGTCATGTATGAATAACTACGCTCCAATACCGAACCTGACTGGCGGCCGCTTGCTTCTGGCGGCATTTGTACTGGCCTTTGCCAACTTTATGGTCGTGCTGGACATGACCATTGCCAATGTCTCGGTTCCGCATATTACCGGCAGCCTTGCGGTTTCTGCATCGCAAGGGACCTGGGTCATTACCTCCTATGCCGTTGCCGAAGCCATTTGTGTGCCTTTAACCGGTTGGCTGGCGGGACGCTTTGGCACGGTCCGGATTTTTGTCATCAGCCTGTTCGGCTTTACCCTGTTTTCGGTGCTATGCGGTTTATCCACCAGCCTGGAAATGCTGGTATTTTGCCGGATTGGACAAGGCCTGTTTGGCGGGCCGATTATGCCGCTCAGTCAAACCCTGCTGATGCGTATTTTCCCGCCGGAGAAACAGTCTCAGGCCATGGGCATGTGGGCCATGACCACCGTTGTGGGACCCATTTTGGGGCCAATTCTGGGCGGGACCATTAGCGATAACTGGTCCTGGCACTGGATTTTCTTTATCAATATTCCGGTCGGGATTGGCTGTGCGCTCGCTGCGATGCGTTTGCTGAAATCTGCGGAAACAGCAACCAATACACTGAAAATTGATAGGGGCGGATTAATGCTGCTGATTTTATGGATTGGGGCATTGCAGCTGATGCTGGATTTAGGCCATGAGTATGACTGGTTTAATCATCCCTTTATTGTCATTTTGGCCATGATTGCCTTGATCGGGCTCATCGTTTTTACCATTTGGGAGCTTACAGAGCGTCATCCGGTGGTCAATATCCAGATCTTCAGATATCGTGGTTTTACCATTTCTGTCCTGGCTCTGGCCTTTGGTTTTGGTGCTTTCTTTGGCAGTATTGTCATGATTCCCCAGTGGTTACAGGTGAATCTGGGCTATACCGCCACCTGGGCGGGGTATCTGACCGCAACCATGGGTTTTGGCAGTTTGCTGATGTCGCCCATTGTGGCCAAACTGGCGACCAAATATGATCAGCGCGCTTTGGCCAGTTTTGGTTTGTGCCTGTTGGGCGGGGTAACCTTGATGCGGGCCTTCTGGACCACAGAAGCCGACTTTATGGCCTTGGCATTGCCGCAAATCTTGCAAGGTTTTGCCGTACCGTTCTTCTTTATTCCACTCTCGAATATGGCGCTGGCTTCAGTGTTGCCACAGGAAATGGCTTCTGCCGCAGGGTTGATGAACTTCCTCAGAACCATGGCCGGGGCAATTGGTGCGTCGATTGCGGTAACCCTGTGGGATGATCATGCAAAGGTGGCACGTAGTGAGATGGCAGGAAGCCTGCATGTGGATGAAGTGCAAAATACCTTGCTGCAAAGAGGAATGAGTCCAGAAAGCAGTTTGGCCTATATTTCGAGTCTGGTCGATAAAGAAGCCTCTACCTTATCTGCCAACCATGTGTTTTTAATTCTGGCGATGGTGTTTGTTTTTGCCGCGCTGATTATCTGGCTATGTCCAAGACCCAAAAGCGGTGTCACCGGGAGTGGACATGTACATTAATCAAAAACCGCTTTTCGAAGCGGTTTTTGCTTATCTGGGACTAATATTTGAATATATTAAATATCTGATTTGGCCCGCTTTAATGCAGTTTGCCATTTGCTGAGATGAAATTGGCGCTGGTCTTCATTCATATTGGGTTCAAAAGCCCGCTCCAGTTGCCAGGATGCGGAAATATCCGACATACTGGAAAATACGCCAGCTTTTAATCCGGCCATGGCTGCCGCACCCCAAGCGGTAGATTCCAGCATCTTAGGACGCAATACCGGCACATTTAAGATATCCGCCTGAAACTGCATCAGCATGTCATTGCTACTTGCACCGCCATCGACACGCAGTTCTTTTAAGGGATGGGTAATATCGGATTGCATGGCCATCAGGACATCGGAGACCTGAAAGGCAATCGACTCCAGGGCAGCACGGGCAATGTGAGCTTTATTTGTTCCACGCGACATGCCGCAGAGCAGGGCACGCGCATCACTGTCCCAATGCGGCGTACCGAGTCCGGTAAACGCCGGTACCAAAACTACGCCGTCGGTATCTTTTACCTGACAAGCCAGCTGTTCGACTTCACGACTGTTTTGAATAATTCCTAAACCATCACGTAACCATTGCACAATGGCACCCGCCATAAATACACTGCCTTCCAGTGCATACGTGGTTTTTTCATGACATTGCCAGGCTAAGGTGCTCAAGAGCTTGTTGTGGCTAAATTGCACCTTATGCCCGGTATTGAACAGCATGAAGCAACCCGTGCCATAGGTATTTTTTGCACTGCCCACTTCAAAGCAGGACTGACCAAAAAGGGCCGATTGCTGATCGCCCAGAATTCCCATAATGGGGATATTTGCACCCAATAAACCTGTAGCCGTGTCGGCCATATAGCTATCCGAAGCAATAATTTTCGGCAGAACCGATTTAGGGATATTAAACAGCTCCACTAATTCTTCATCCCAGGCCTGAGCTTGCAGATTCATTAGCATGGTACGGGAGGCATTGCTGGCTTCAATAACATGTTCTGCACCTTGGGTCAGATTCCACATCAGCCAGCTATCGACGGTACCAAAAGCCACATGTCCCTGTTGTGCCAGATCACGCAGGCCTTCGATATTTTCCAGCAGCCAGACCAGTTTTCCGGCACTGAAATAAGGGTCGATCAATAAACCGGTTTTTTGCTGGATGGTCTGTTGCAAATTTTGTTGCAGCAGCCGGTTGCACCATTCGGTTGCACGGCGGTCCTGCCAGACAATGGCAGGGGCAAGCGGCTTGCCATTGCGCTTATCCCAAACTATGGTCGTTTCACGCTGATTGGTCAGTCCAATGGCTTTAATGTCTTTGGCCAGAATACGGGCAGAAGCGAGGGCCTGCTGCACAACGGCAATTTGTGTGGTCCAGATTTCCTGTGCATCCTGTTCTACCCAGCCTGAATGTGGGGTAGAGATATGTATTTCACGCTGAGCTGTTGCCTGCACTTTTCCCTGTTCATTGAAGATAATCGCACGGCTAGAAGTGGTTCCCTGATCGAGTGCAAGTAAATGGCTCATAATTTTTTTCTTTTATAGGACTTGAAAAATAAAATATTAGCGCAATTATTGAATTAATCGCATCTGTTTGTGTAAATGTTTAAAAAACGCGCTGCGGGTTTGAACATTTATGTTATGATTGTGATTACTTTGGGGGTGTTTCTGGCTTCGACGCTGGTGATGAAACTCATAGATGCATGTCGAGAGCGCATTTTCTCTCGTAAATCAAATTTGCATTTTAATAGTCGCAAACGACGAATCATACGCTCTAGCTGCCTAAGGGCAGCTTGTCCGCATCTCTGAATACTTGTGGTTAGAGATCCCGACTGAAGCGCACGCACACAAGTCCGTATAAAGCCAAGCCTCGGGGCTTTGTACTAAACTTAGAGGATCGCGATTTGTACCCTGTTCGTCGGGTCACAAAGAGTTAAAACAATAGACGATATCTAAGCATGTAGTATTCTCGAGCGTAGTGCTGGCGGACGCGGGTTCAACTCCCGCCACCTCCACCAAAATTATTGTTATAAATCAGCCACTTACATAAGTGGCTTTTTTATTTTCATATATTTATTATAAAAATGTAGCTTACTTCCAGTTGTTAAACATTGGCTTCAATTTATATCCGTATTTAGGACTTCAAGACTGTGGTTTAAACTTTTAATAATAATATCTATATATTTTTCAATGTCATCTTTAAAAATCATATATTGCAAGGCTAAACCATAACTTAACGAGATGAGTTCAACAGTTATGTTCTCAATACGCTTCTGATCGACCAATTGCGTTGCTGGAATGAGTCTGCTTAAAATTCTGGCGACTTCATCTTGATGCGTCTGCCAAATTTTTTGATATTCCAATGCAAAAGCTTGATCACGAGCTGCATATAATTGCAGTTCAATGGATATTTTTAACCATTCAAAATTATTAAAAAAATTAATAAGCCAAATCCGGAGTCCATCAATAGTATGATCAAAATTTGAGTTTTCTGTGGATATTATTTTCTGAAGCTGAATATTTTCCTTTTCAAACTGTAATCGCATTAATTCCAATAAAAAATCTTCTTTGTTGCTGAAATTAGAATAAAAAGCCCCTTGAGTATAATTGGCATGCTTGGAGATATTTCTAATAGAAACTGCCCCATAACCATGACTGGAAATGAGTGAAAATCCAGATTCAATGAGCGCCAGACGGGTTTTAAGCTGTTTTTCATCGCGTGAAAGTTTTGCTGGATTCATAAAGATAAAAGAAATGAGATAACAATTGATATCTTAAATTTTATACGATAAATTTGCTACTTGTTTTCAGATATCACTTGTAATTTGAAAAATATGGTTCAATTATAGAGATTGTTATGAGTCTTAGTGCAGATAAACAAATCGTTGTTATTAATGGGCATCCTTCAAAAACCAGTTTTAATGCTGCCTTAACCGAAGCCTATGTATCCTATCTGGTAAAGTCCAATGTACAGGTTGATTTGATTGAAGTAGGGCTCTTGCATTTTGATCCTAATTTGAAACATGGCTATGAAAAGAGAATGGAGCTCGAGCCGGATTTAACAGAGGCTTGGAAAAAAATTCAGCTTGCTGATCATTTGGTCTGGATTTTTCCGGTATGGTGGGGCGGACTGCCTGCAATAACAAAGGGTTTTATTGACCGTGTATTTTTGCCTCGTACTGCTTTTAGTTATGTGGAGAACAGCCACCGTATCCAAGGGCATTTATTTAATAAAACAGCCAGAATCATCACCACATTGGACCAGCCGGGCTGGTTCTATAAATGGTATTATGGTGAACCGAGTACTCGGCAGCTGAAAAAAACCACCTTAGCGTTCTGCGGTATAAAAAAGATCAAAACGGCTTATATTGGTTCTGTTCGCGGTTCAAGTGAGCTAAAACGTGAAAAATGGTTAAGACTAATGGAAAAGTATGCCAAACAGGATGCAGCAATTTAATGGCTTGGAAAGCCTGCTGATCAAAGAAGAGCAGTTTTTGAATGATAAAAGATTTTTTTGTTGCGATTGGTAGGTGAAAATTTAGATTAAACATTCACCTACCAGCCGGGCTGATTCTGTCAGCAAGATTTATTTTATCAGCTTGAGCATTAAATATTGTCGCTCAAGTTTATTCTATTTTGTGAAATTTTTTTTTGTGAATCTTTACCCCAATTGAATTTTTGTGCACAGATGCCTAATCCGACAATAAAGAGCGCAAGCAAGCTGGTATAAGTCACTTCTTTGAAATATGTTCCTTCAACCAGCATGGTAATCAGGGCACCAATAATAAAGAAGATTGCCAGATAAGTCAGCCAAGGGAATAACCACATTTTAAAGTCAATCACTTGTCCTTCCGCTTCTAATTTCTTACGCATACGTAATTGAGAAAAGGCAATGGTGAGATAGACATAAAGTGCCGCTGTACCTGTCGCTAACATAAAGATGTCGTAGACATTCATACTTTCAGTGGCAGTCAGGTAGGTTGCCAATAAAGCGAATGATGATGACACCAGAACACCCATCCAAGGACTACCATTACGGTTGATTAAACCAAAGCTTTTCGGTGCATCGTGACGTTTTGACAATGAAAACAGCATACGTGAACAGGTATAGAGTGCAGAGTTAAAACAGCTACACACTGAAGTGAGGACCACAAAATTGACAATGTGTTTTGCTTCCGGAATACCGAGTGCAGTTAAGGTCACACTATAGGTTCCCCAAGTTGGGTCTTTGAGTAGTGGATTGTTATGTGGAATAAGGCAGACCGTAATAAGCATTGAACCGACATAAAACAACATGATACGCCATACCACTGAGTTAGATGCTTTGCGGATTTCACGTGCAGGGTTTTGTGATTCTGCGGCAGCCACCGTCACAATTTCAGCGCCAATGTAGGCAAACATAACCCCGAGTAATGCCGTGATTACCGCAGAGAAACCATTGGGCATGAAACCTTCAGAGGTTAAATGGGTAATACCTGACACACCTGCTTGGCTCCACGGCCATAAGTGCATAACTGCCAAGCTACCAATGACTAAGAAAATAACAATTGCGATCACTTTGATCAGGGCAAACCAAAACTCAAATTCGCCATAGTTTTTGACATTTTGTAAGTTAACGACAACCAATGACACAATAACTAGGAGCATGTAGCCCCAGATGGGGATAAACGGAAACCAGCTGTTGAGAATTTTACCTGCGACATACGCTTCCCAGCCCATCAGTAATGCCCAAGAACACCAATACAGCCAGCCAATGGTAAAACCTGCCCAGCGGCCAATTGCGCGATCAGCATAAGTTGAGAATGAACCGCTATCCGGGTTGAGAACGGCCATTTCACCCAGCATGCGCATGATTAATAGAATGAGCAATCCACCAAAGGCATAGGCCAAAATTGCAGCGGGACCTGCCGAGTAGATTACATTACCAGAGCCAATGAACAGTGAGCCACCAATTACCCCGGCAATCGAGATCATTGTAAGATGACGTGACTTAAGTCCACTTTTTAAGCCGTGTGATGAATCGGGCGTGGAGACATGTTGATGTTCTGCCATATAATTTCCCTTAATATCCATAGTGCAACAGCAATAGAGCTCTCTACCTTGTGTACACTATCTATCCTTTGAAACTGTAACCGAATTCGCAATCACTTCATTAATTTTAAGTTAAACTTAATAAAGCCGATGTTTCTATAAACACATGAAAAATCACACTTTGATTACAAAACTGTTACATGCTGTTTATGTATGCTGCTAATTTCTCTTTTTTGTTGTCAGGTGACGAGAGCCATTTTTTAGCTATTGAAGGGAGCCAATTGCGTTAAAAAGGTGAAAATTACCGAAAGAAATGTTTACAGAAAAATAAAGACTAAATAAAATGAAGGGGCCATAAAAGGTTTTACTCCTTGTTTAAAAACAGGCCGATAATATATTGATTTTAAAAATAAAATTTTAATTAGAATCGAAATTTTACTAATTTAAAGTATGAATTCCATTGTCGCGCAAGCATTTCAACAGTACGCCGAAAGCCACCAATATTTCTTGTTCACTCACGCAGGCGAAACCGAGCAGTAATCCTTTCTGCCGGGTAGAATAGTGCTTGGTATAGTATTGCGACAGGGCTCTGACCTTAATACCTTGATCAAGTGCATTCGACGCAATCAGGACATCATCACTGCTGCTTGGCAGTTTTAAAATCAGGTGTAGGCCTGCTGCCGTGTTGTATTCGTGCAGAAAATCTTCACCTAAATGGCGGTGAATTAAATCAATCAGAAATGCATGGCGTTTACTGTAGAGTAAGCGCATGCGCCGGATATGCGCCTCATAATGGCCCTCACGGATAAATTCTGCCAGTGCCTTCTGATCAATTAAATGTCCACCGCGATAGAGTTCTGAGGCCACAATGCGCAGCGGGGAAAACAGTTTCTTCGGAACCACCAGATAGCCGATACGCAGTGCAGGATAAATGGTTTTGCTGAATGTGCCCATATAAATGACCGGGGAATCAGGTTCCAATCCTTGTAAAGACGGATAGGGCTGGCCTGAAAACCTGAATTCACTGTCATAATCATCTTCCACAATCCAGCTTTTATGCTGCCGGGCAATTGCAATCAGCTGTTTGCGCCGTTCCAGGCTTAGATGTGAACCTAGAGGATACTGGTGGGAAGGTGTAACAAAGATCAGCTTGGGAGGTACTTTCGGATCAAGATCAGGAATAATGCCTTCCTGATCGACCGGCAGTGAACGCAGATTGACCCCGTTAATGCGCAAAATATTGCGGGCGCCCCAGTAGGCTGGGTCTTCGATCCAGACTTCATCTCCAATGTCGCTCAAGGTACGCGAGACTAGATCAATCGCCTGATGCGTGCCTTCTGTAATAATGATTTGATCGGCATCGCATTGCACCGAACGTGCAATTTTCAGATATTCCGCCAGTTCTTGGCGCAGTTCCAGACAGCCGCCGGCATTGCTGTAAATCAAGCGGGTAATTTCCGGTTCACGGCTCAAACGGGTCTGAATTTTGCTAAAAATGTGGTGCGGAAACTCTGTCACATCTGGCGCACCAGGGACAAAGGCACCCCATTGATAAGGAGAAGCTGCTGAATAGCCGATTAAGTAAGAACCGCGCTGAGACAAGCTGTAACTTTGCTGAGATTTTTTTTCTTGAACAGGGGCGTTGCTATTTTCCGCCTTGACTAAAAAGGATTCGGGTAGTTTATCTGTGACCCAGGTACCTTGTCCTGTGCGGGCATCGACATAGCCTTGTGCCTGTAATTGTTCATACGCGCTTAATACCGTATTACGGGAAACCTTGATCTCTTTGGCCAGATCGCGGGATGCCGGCAGGCGAGTCTTGGGTGCCAATACGCCATCAATTATGGCATTGCGCAAGCAGCGAAATAATCGCAGCTGCAATGTTCCATCGATATCTTGCTGTAATCGCTGCAGCAAATAGTCTCCAAGCAAGCTACGCAATTGGCTCTCTCCTACAAATTCAAAGTGGCTCTCGTGAGAGCGATATCGGTATGTGCAAAATAATCTGGTCAGGCAGTAATTGTAAAGTATCCCGTTGTTGCGCAGTGGATGTAAATACGGGCCTGTAAACGGCAGGCAATATACACATATCTTGGTTAAAGCCAAAGCGAAAAATCCACGCTGAATGTTTTAGCCCAGATCACGCTGGCTAGACACCTGAATCAATAAATGCCGACAAGCAGAGATAAATTTATATTTTTGCGGCCGCAAGGAAATGCGTCTGCATACAAAAAACAGGATCATGCAATGAACACAATGATGAAGGGGCTCACCTATACCGAGCACGGTACGACGGCCTGGAACAATTATCTGAAACAGCTGGATAAAGTGGCTCCTTATCTGGGTGAACTCAGCGAAAGACTGGATATGTTGCGACGCCCGAAACGAAGCCTGATTGTGGATATTCCGGTGATTATGGATGATGGCAGCGTTCAGCATTTTGAAGGTTATCGGGTTCAGCATAATTTGACCCGCGGTCCGGGCAAGGGCGGTGTACGCTTCCATCCTGATGTCAATCTAGATGAAGTGATGGCACTGTCTGCATGGATGACGATTAAGTGTGCGGCGCTGAATTTACCTTTTGGTGGTGCCAAAGGCGGGGTACGGGTTGATCCAAGCCAGTTATCCAAGCGTGAACTGGAACGATTGACACGGCGTTATACCGCAGAAATCAATTTGGTTATTGGGCCGCAAAAAGATATTCCGGCACCGGATGTGGGGACAAATCCGCAAATCATGGCCTGGATGATGGACACCTTTTCCATGAATGCCGGTTCTACCATTACCGGTGTGGTGACCGGAAAACCCGTGCATCTTGGCGGTTCTTTAGGCCGCAGTAAAGCTACAGGACGTGGCGTGTATATTAGCGGACGTGAAGTGGCTCAGCAAATTGACCTGGATTTAAAGGATGCCCGGGTGTGCGTGCAGGGATTTGGGAATGTCGGCAGCGAAGCCGCCTTGCTGTTTCATGAAAATGGCAGCAAAGTGATTTGCGTACAGGATCATTCCGCAACCCTATATCAGGAACAAGGCATTGATATTCCCAAGTTAATGGAATATTCAAACACCCATCACAAGATTCAGGGATTTGCTGCAAGCGACGAAATCGCGGCGGCAAAATTCTGGCAAATTCCCGCGGAAGTGTTTATCCCTGCGGCGCTGGAAGGGGTGATTGATGTGCATGTTGCCCAGACCATTCAAGCCAAGATCATTTTGGAAGGGGCCAATGGTCCGACCCTCACTGAAGCGGATGAAATCCTGAGTCAGCGTCAAATCACGGTTGTACCGGACGTGATCTGCAATGCCGGTGGTGTGACCGTCAGCTATTTCGAATGGGTACAAGACCTTGCCAGCTATTTCTGGACAGAAGAAGAAATCAATCAGCGCATGGATGTGATCATGAAAAATGCTGTGCATGACGTTTGGCTCAAAGCCATGCATGCCGGATGTTCTTTACGTACCGCAGCTTATATTTTGGCATGTGAACGGATTCTGATGGCTCGCCAAGAGCGCGGCATCTATCCAGGTTAGGGGTAGGGTCTCTTGCAGGATGCAATATTTGACCTGGCATAAGTTTGCATATTTAACGCCTTTGCTGATTCCATTTGGTCAGAAACTTTGCTTTTGCCAGCGACCTGGTTTTGAAAATTATTATTTCTTTTTTGGGGCTTCTATAATGTCGCAACGTTTTTTAGTGAAACCATTTTCGTTCTGTGCGTTTGTCGCCAGTGCCGTTACGATGTCTGCCACCGTGCAGGCAGATACGCTTTCTTGGGGCGATGCCGATACCGATTTAGGCAAACTGACCGTATCGGGGTGGCTACGAGCAAATTATCAGGATAAGGATTATTCGGACAGTGACCATAAATTAAAGTTTAATGCGGCGAAACTCAGCCTGAAATATGATGCCAAGTCATTGTTCGGCGATGTGGAATACCGTTGCTATCAAAATGATACCCTGTGTGATTTTTCAACCTTGGTGAATGCCAACCTGGGCTATAAGCTGAATGATAACAGCCGCATCACCCTGGGTCTGCAAGATATGCCTTTTGGTATTGGCCGCTTCTGGAGCAGCAGCTGGTACGGTAGTTCAATGGACAATGCCGGACTGGAAGATGTGCATAATCTGGGTATTAACTGGCAGCAGCAGCTCGGTACAAATACCAAAGTCAATGTGGCTTATTTTGTGCGTGATGGGGGAAGTTTTGCCGGCACTGGTGACGATGCGGCGCGTTATGCGGCCAATTATGTCAAGCCGGAAGATGCCAGCACCGATGACATTGAAGAAAAAAACATGTGGGTTGCACGCATCAATCAGCAGATTCCGCTGCAGGACAGCCCGGTTAAGCTGAATGTCGGCGGCTCTTACTGGTATTCAGATTTGGAAAATAACCGCAATGGTCAAACCGGGCATCGCAATGCATGGAATGTGTTTGGTCGCTTAAACTACCAGAATGCAAACCTGACCCTGACTGCCGGACAGAATCGCGCAGATACCCAGGCTGTAGAGAATCCAGATTATGCGACGGTAGGTTCTTTTGAATCGAAGTATCATGTGGCCAATAAAGCCAATTATTATGTGGCGAATCTGGATTATCAAATGACTGATTTTTACAAAGATTACGATCTGACGCCTTATGTCAGCTATACCGTCTTTGATAAAGACAAGTCCGGTTTCGCCACATCTACACGCAATATTTTGGGTGCTCAGCTGGATGTTAAGCAGTTTTCGCTGGCAGCCGAATATATCACCGGTAAAAATGATGTATTCATTGGCGGTGATGCCGGTTCTTTGGCGCAAGGAGATGCAGCAGGCCATAGCCGGCTGCTGAATTTACTGTTTATGTATAATTTTTAAATTTTTGTTCTCAGTTATCAAAATGGCACCTTGTAAAAAAGGTGCCATTTTTTATGGTGTAATTTCAAGTTTATGATTTGTATCTAATTATTTTGTTTTTTTGATTTTTAAAATCTTCGGGGTGGGGTGAATTGGCTCTGTCTATCTGATTCAAAGTGGCTCTCGTATCAGGCCGATAAAAGCGCAAAATGAGGAAGATCAATCAGTCATTTGCATATCATCAAGCACATGATATGGATGCCAAAATTTTACAATGTATGAATCAAGAATGAGGATACAAAATGGACAGTAAACACTCTGCACTGAATGCACGTAAACAGCAAGCGACGCCTCGTGGTGTTGGTGTCATGTGTCAATGGTACGCGGAGAAAGCAGAGAACTCGACAATTTGGGATGCCGAAGGCAATCAATATATCGATTTCGCAGGTGGTATTGCGGTACTGAATACCGGTCATCGTCACCCTAAAATTATTGCTGCTGTTACTGAACAATTAACAAAATTTACCCATACCGCCTATCAGGTTGTACCTTACGAAAGTTATGTCTCTCTTGCTGAGCGTATCAATGAGCGTGCACCGATTGATGGCCCTGCAAAAACCTCATTCTTTTCTACCGGCGCTGAAGCAGTAGAAAACGCAGTTAAAATTGCCCGTGCCTATACTGGCCGTCACGGCATTGTGACTTTTGGTAACGGTTTCCATGGCCGTTCATTCATGACCATGGCCATGACGGGTAAAACGGCCCCTTACAAACGTGACTTTGGGGTAATGCCAGCGGGTGTTTTCCATGCACGCTATCCGGTAGAGTCAAAAGGTATTACTGTAGACGATGCCATCCAAAGCATTGAAGACATTTTTGCTGAAGATGTGGCTGCACATGATGTGGCGGCAATTGTACTTGAGCCTGTGCAAGGTGAAGGCGGTTTTAATGTTGTACCGGCAGAATTTTTAAAGCGTTTACGCGCATTGTGTGATCAGCATGGTATTTTGATGATTGCAGATGAAGTGCAAACAGGTTTTGCCCGTACCGGTAAACTGTTTGCCATGAATCACTACGAAACCAAAGCAGACCTGATCACGATGGCAAAAAGCCTGGGCGGTGGTTTCCCGATTTCTGGCGTGGTTGGTCGTACTGAAGTTATGGATGCACCGAATCCTGGCGGTTTAGGCGGTACTTATGCGGGCAGTCCGATTGCAGTTGCTGCAGCACATGCAGTTATTGATGTGATTGAAGAAGAAGGTCTTTGTGAACGCGCCAATGTATTAGGTGCAGAGTTAGTTGAGGTTCTAAATGAACTGAAACAGTCTTCTTCTATTGTCAAAGATATTCGTGCCTTAGGTTCAATGGTTGCTGTAGAACTGGAAACGGCTGATCAAGCCAAAGCGATTCAAAACTATGCCATGCAAAATGGCTTGCTCATTTTGACATGTGGTCGTTATGGTAATGTGATTCGTTTCTTATATCCTTTAACGATTCCTGCAGAGCAATTCCGTGCTGGCTTAAACATTTTAAAACAAGGTTTTGCACTTTCTGCTGCAGCATAATTGAAGAGTAATGACTATGCTTCAAGCGCAATATAAAGATTTATTACAGCATCCAGACATTCATTTTGATCAACCTGAAACAGGTGATTACATCGAAGTTAAAGATGCGGCAACACATGACACGCTGGCATGGGTGAAATCCCATGACCGTGCGTCGGTAGAACAAGCAATTGCTCGTTCACAGACGGCACAGACGGCATGGAAAGCACAAACAGCACTACAACGCGCTGATGTGCTGTGGGCCTGGTTTAATTTGATGCAGGAAAATAAAGAGTCATTGGCTCAGATTTTGACTGCTGAACAAGGCAAACCTTTAGCTGAAGCGCGCGGTGAGATTGCTTATGCTGCCTCGTTTATCCGCTGGTTTGCTGAACAGGCACGCCGTATTGACGGTGAAGTGCTGACACCAACGCTGCCGAATCAGCGTTTGCTGGTCATCAAACAGGCGATTGGGGTCACCGCTGCAATTACGCCGTGGAATTTCCCTGCAGCCATGATTACCCGTAAGGCTGCCCCTGCAATTGCTGCCGGCTGTTCTATGCTGGTTAAACCGGCCGAGCAAACGCCATTAACAGCCTATGCTCTGGAAGTGCTGGCTTTGCAGGCAGGTTTACCACAAGATGTATTGCTGCACATTAGTGGCGATGCCATTGAAGTGGGCAAAACCTTGTGTGAAAGCGACACGGTGAAAAAGCTGAGCTTTACCGGTTCGACTCAAGTCGGCCGCATTCTGATGCAGCAATGTGCGCCAACCATCAAAAAACTGTCACTTGAGCTGGGTGGTAATGCGCCAGTACTGGTTTTTGATGATGCTAATCTGGAGCAGGCGGTTCAGGGCATTATGGTCAGCAAGTTCCGTAATAGCGGTCAAACCTGTGTCTGTGCCAACCGTATTTATGTGCAAGATGGCATTTATGATGCGCTGGCCGAGAAATTGACTGCAGCTGTGGCCAATTTAAAAGTGGGTGATGGCCGTCAAGACGGTTCCACTCAAGGCCCGTTAATTGATGAAGATGCAATTGCCAAAGTGCAGTCGCATATTGCAGATGCCGCGAGCAAAGGTGCGCAGATTAAAATTGGTGGCCAGCGTTCAAGTCTAGGCGGTACTTTCTTTGAGCCTACCGTGCTGACTGAAGTAACCCAGGACATGAAAGTGGCGAAAGAAGAAACTTTTGGTCCATTGGCTCCGTTATTCCGCTTCCACACGGAAGAAGAAGCGGTGGCGATGGCAAATGATACCGAGTTTGGCCTGGCTACCTATATATTCACACAGAGTACAGCGCGTCAATGGCGTGTGGGTGAAGCATTGGAATATGGCATGGTCGGAATTAATACCGGTGCCATTTCTAATGAAGTTGCGCCATTTGGTGGTGTGAAGCAATCTGGTTTAGGACGTGAAGGTTCTAAACTCGGTATTGATGAATATCTTGAAATGAAATATCTGTGTGTAGATTTATCTTCATAATAAATGCTCCATCAACCAGTTAAAAATCAGCCCTGCCCATTCAGGGCTGATTTTTAATTAACTGTTTTTTATACAATAAAAACAGTTTAAATTTAACTCACACAGCAGTTAAAAAATATTTTTAAGCAACAAGATTTATCTATAGCAAGAACAGGAATTGATTTTCTGCCAAACATCTTTATTGGCTAAAATGCTTCTGATCCTAGCCAAAATTCCAGACACACTTCACCATTTTTTATCGTTTTTAAAATTCGGATTTTCCTAGTTAGGGATTTAGCTTAATTCATAAAGAGCAAATCGAAAAAGGATATAAAAAACAGTAAATATGGCAATAAAAAATTTACATTGATAATAGTAATGATTATTATTTGCGTCATTATTAATATTTGTGTAAGGGGATTAAAAATGCGACTATCTCAATTTAGTCTGTGTTTTCTTAGTGTCGCTATTTCTTCACAACTGTACGCAGAAGAGTTTGGTCCTGCATCGAAGGAGCCTGAAGGTTCAGATCAAACAATAAAGCTTTCTCCTATTGTGGTCACAGCAACCCGTACCCCTAAAACGATTGCTGAAGTTGCAGGAACTGTACAGACTATTCAGGGTAAAGAAATTGCTCAACAGGCTGGAGCGAGCCGAAAAGTCGCAGATGTTTTAGCGCAGCTGGTACCTTCATTGGCCCCAAGCAGCGGGACCAGCAGTAATTACGGTCAGACCATGCGTGGGCGGAATGTACTGGTGATGATTGACGGAGTTTCACAGACCGGTTCGCGCGATGTGGCGCGTCAGCTCAACAGCATCAGTCCGAATATGATTGATCATATCGAGGTGGTTTCAGGTGCGACCAGTATTTATGGTTCAGGTGCGACGGGCGGGATTATTAATATTATTACCAAACGTGCGGACAAATCTAAACCGGTCAGCTTTCAGACCAAGTTAGGCCTGACATCGGCTGATAATTTCCGTCGTGACAGTTTAGCTTATCAAGTGGGGCAGACTGCTTCATTTAGTCATGACAAGATGGACGGTTTTTTAGGGGTAGATTTTACCAGTCGGGGTTCGCAGTTTGATGGTAACGGCGACCGTATCTCGTTAAGCCCTTGGCAGGGCAGCACGATGGATACCGATACGCTTGATGTGAATGGTCGTTTAAACTTTAATTTAACCGATAAGCAAAGCTTAAGTTTTGGTGCACAATACTATCATGATGAACAGGATACCGAATATGGTCCTGACTATTCTTATCTGCAAACCGGGACACAGCCTTCTTATAAAGCCATTAAAGGGTGGAGTTTAGATCAACAACCCTTTACAGAACGCTATGCGTTTAATACCCAGTATCAAAACCAGGATTTCCTGGGACAAATTTTGAATGTTGAAGCGTATTACCGTAATGAAAAAGCGCGTTTTGTACCGTATGGTTATTCCAAAGATGGCGTGAATGTAAAGCAAAGCCAATCCAATGTGGACTATGCAGGAATTCGCTCTACTGTTCAATCTGACCTGCAGGTGGCCGAGCGAGATTTAAAGCTGACTTATGGTCTGGACTATGACTGGGAAAAAGACCATCAGTGGGCTGATTTCTATACGCCAAGTCACAATGGCCTGGTCTATACCCCGACAGGTGAAAAACAAGGTTCTGGACCGGATACAGAAATCCAGAATATTGGCACATTTGTACAAGGGGATTATGCACTGACGGATCGTTTAAATGTTCAGGCTGGTGTGCGCTATCAGTACGTTCAGGCAGACACTGACAGTTATTTAACTGCACGCAATCCGATTACTTTAATGGCGGCTGACTCTACCGATGCTGACAAGTTCCTGTTCAATTTAGGTGCAGTCTATGAGTTAACAGACGCGCAGCAAGTTTATGCCAACTTCTCACAAGGTTATAGTTATCCCGATGTACAACGGGTGCTGCGTGATGTAGCCGCCTATACCTTAACGACGTCAGGTATTGCACCGATCACGGTCAATAGCTATGAATTGGGTTGGCGCTTAAATCAGGACGACGGCCTCAACTTGGGTCTAACGGGTTTCTATAACACTTCCGATAAAGTTGTACAGTTCAACGCTGACCGTTCAGTAAATGTGGTGGATACCGATCAACGCATTTATGGAGCAGAAGCGACTGTAAGCTACCCATTTATGGAAAACTATAAGGTCGGTGGTACCTTGGGTTATACGCGGGGACAGTATAAAGATGCCGCAGATCACTGGCATGAACTGAATGCCTTTGCTGTTTCCCCGGTGAAAGGCACTCTGTTTGCTGAATGGAATAATGATGAAGGCTATGGTGTGCGTGCGCAAATGCAAGCCATTAAAGGCACAGACGAAGCCTACAAAGATGACCAGGCATTAAAAGCCGCGGGTTTAACTGATGGTAATAGTGCAGCAGAGATTAAAGGCTATACCACTATGGATGTCTTGGCCCATTTCCCTGTAGCGAAAGGCCGTGTCGATTTTGGTGTCTATAATGTCTGGGACAAGCAGTATAAAAATGTATTTGCACAGCAAGCAGCCGTAACCAATGGCAACTCCCTGTTGGCCATCCCTGCTGAGGGTCGTACTTTTGGCCTGAGCTATACCATTAATTATTAATACTCACCCAAGAAGTATCTGTCGCCGTACAGATACTTCCTCATTTCCTGATATGTGATGAAAGATAAGGTCAATGGATAAACAGAAACCGGAATGGTTATCTATTCAAGAAATTTTTTATATCTGCTTGGCCGCTTATGGCTATAGCCTATGGATCTCTTGGGTTTTACCGGATTATTTGCCCTTTGCAAAAGCTGAAGATATCTATTTATCCGCTCTTCTAAGTTTTATTTTTCTCATTTTTTATATTGTTTTAGTTCCTTGTAATCCCTCTAAATTATGGCAAAAGAGAATCAATTATCTTAGTTATATTTTATTGCTGGGCTATTGGATCATAAGGAAACTGGGAGAACATTAAATGCAATTTCGCCAGGTACAGGCAACTTTACACAGCTGGTTCGGTATCGTTGTATTGTGGTCAGTTTTCCTGATTTTTTTTACCGGGTCTATTGCCTATTTCAGAACTGAAATCAATCTCTGGTCTAAACCTGAAAATTTTTTATATCTAAAAGCACCTCCTAGTTCCTTTGAGTCGGCCCAGGTTGCCTATGATTATTTAAATACTCATGCCCCAGATGCCAAAAGATGGCGAGTGAGTCTTGCCAGTTCCCGTATGCCTTTTAACACCTTGGAATGGCAAGACCAAAACCATAAGTACTATCAGCTGCAAGACCCCAATACAGGGTTAATTTTAAAAGAGGCAAGGGAAAGTCTGGGAGGCGACTTTTTTTTTAAATTACATTATAGTCTGTATCCTTTGCCCGATGTCGTCGGTAGAACGCTTGTGGTTATTGTCGGGGTGCTATTTCTCATCGCATTAATCACCGGGATATTTACCCATAAAAAAATAATTAAAGATTTTTTTGTATTCCGGAGTTTCAAGGGACAGCGTACCTTATTGGATTTACATCATATTACCGGCGTAGTGACCCTGCCTTTTTATCTGATTATGGCCTTTACCGGTGTCACGATTTTCTTCTATCTGCTCATGCCTATGGGTATTAATCAACAATATGGCGAGAATGGAATAAAAAAGTTTTATAGTGAAATACAATATAGCAATGTTCCAAAACCGGCAGAAGATTCAGGTATTCAATTAAAAAAATTCTCCATATTTTCTCGTCAATTGCCTCAGCAGGGGAGTAATGGGGCTGTTCTGGAAAAATTTGAAGTCAAAAACCCAAATACTGCAGAAGCGTTAATTACGTTTGATTATGGATATAACAAATTAATTACTTTCAATAATCCACAATTTATTTTTGCAGCAAATACCGGGAAGAATCTGAGTTCTGAAAGAAACCTGCATCCTGTCGCTCAAATCAGTTCGGCAACCTATGGCATTCATTTAGGATATTACGCCAATCAATCGATGAGATGGATGCTGGCAAGTTTAGGTTTAATCGGTTGTATCATGCTGGTCGCGGGAGCTTTATTATGGCAAAAGAAACGCATTAAACAGCACAATAAATCAAGTTATAAAGTGGTTAGTTACCTTAATTATTTCACCTTCCTGGGTTTGCCGTTGGCAACAGCCATGTATTTTTTGGCTAACCGGATTTTACTGGCCAGTCTTGAACATCGGGTTCAGTATGAGTTACTCATATTTTTTATGAGCTGGATTGGAATTCTGGTCATTCCGATGCTGGTTAAAATGCAAAAAGCCATTGTTTTAGCCTTCATACTTACAGCTTTTATTTTATGGATGACGGTATTCAGTCCAATATTTCTATCTCCACAAGCTTTCATCTTCAATACATTGCGGCATCAGCAATGGTCGGTGGCAGGCGTTGATCTGGTATTTATATTCATAGCCACAGGATATATTTTTGCCTGTTATTATTTCAGGAAAATAAAAATGAGGGAGGTGGCTAAATGAGTTTGGCTGCAATATTGTGGGCAATTGTTGCAATGATGCAGCTGTGTATGACCAGTCAAAGTGGAATGAAAAAACTCAATTATAATTTCCTGACCTTTGATTATGCTCAATCTTCGTTAAAAATATGCGCATTTATTTTTATGGGTATTTCTTTATACCTGAATTGTCTGGACCATGGTCTTTCTGTGGGAATGATCACCTGGATTTTCCTGATCATAACTTCAGCATTTTTTTTACAGCTTTTATTTTACTATCACTTTAAACGATGGTTTTTTTTCGCCTGGATATTTTTATTTTTCTTATCTGTTCTGTATTCATTAATTAAATATACTCAATAATAGGTCTTTCTCATAAATCACTTTTATTTAGTTTCAAGGTGTAGATTCGTTCCAAGTTTTAGATTCCAGCGATTAAATTGAATCTCAAACCGAGTCTTTTACCTCTATTTCGATCGTGTGCCTCTTTTTCTGGTCGCTATTGATGTGCTACACCTTCAGTTGCAAGCAGCAGCTTGTGATCAGCAACAACGTCACCATTTTGAAGTTCAACCGTAGGTGCTTCGGCGTTGATTTTATTTACGCTATTGCCACGGATGGTTTCGATGTTGCTGATGTGATTAAGCTTTTAATTCTGCAGATACGATGCCGAAGCCCGCAATCCATTCACTGATGTCCTCATAGCAATGGGTGGTCATCTCATAGTGACCCACTTCATGCAGGGCTGCAAATGCTGCCATCCATGCCCGAACTTCCTGACCGCCACGACCGCCATCACGGCGAATCTCCGCTTCAGTCATGGCCTCTAAAGCTGCAAAATCAGCATTTTCGAATTTTTCCAGCAAGGCTAAATCCCAGTCACGATTCAAGGGCACTGAAACAGAGGTATCACCCGCTGCTAATTTTTGCCCCACAGCAATGACCTTGGCTTGACGTGCCTCACGTGCTTCAGCTGTTGGGTTACGACCCGCAATCAGGAATTCTTCCACCTCAGGCGGCACGGATCCCATTTGCGGTGTCGGTGGATCGTGAGAAAGACCACCGGTTCCCAAAATCAATACACGTTCATTTTCCAGATTTAAAGACTGGATAAATTGACCCACAGCACGACCTAAAGCAATGGTGCGCTTGGTAGTGGGCATCGGTGCAGCAGCGCCATTGACAAAGATCGGAATGGTTGGATAACGGTCCAGCTGTCCTTCACACAAGAAGTGCAGGGGTTGGGTCACGCCATGATCGGCTTGCATACGATAGGAATAAGCCACATCCACGCCTTGATCCAGCACTTGGCGCACCAAAGCCAAGGCTTTATCTTCAGGGACATTAATCTTGTCGTTGTCTTTACCGTAATCCCAATCACCTGCTGCGGCGGCACGAATGCCCACACAGAAACTTGGCATCAAGTCATAAAAGAAACCATTAAAATGGTCAGGGCCAAAGCTAATGATCAGGGTCGGGTCATAGGCTTTGACCTCAATTGCAAGTTTGGCAAAAGCATCACGAACGGCTTGTTCTTTATATTGTTCTTGAGGTGTCGCAAATTCCATTAACGGGCTATGCGATGCACAAATCAGTTTAACGGCCATGATAAGCTCCTGAAAAAAAGGCAGCCGATACAGGCTGCCGATCCGTTCTTAGAAGAACACGCTTAAGTTATGTGAAGTATAGGTCACCTGATCGAGGGTGATCTTACGGTTGCAGATTTGGAAACCTAAACCACCTTCCACTTTGCGGATCTTGTCATGCCGCTTACCACAGTAAATCACCACGTCTTTTTCCTTCTGTGAGCGATAGAGCAGGTAAGTCACATACACATCGTATTCGCCTTCAACTTCAGTCGGCTCCACAATCACGTTAGAGACCATGTGCGTGGTACGTGATGGAGGCTCTTCAGCCCAAGCCATACCTGTTTCAAGGCGTGCCACACGACGTTCCAACAGGAATTTATTGTCGTTAAATACCCAGGTTGTTGGTGGTTCAACAGAACGACGACGGTCACGGGTTTGAGCGTTTGGCGTAGTCCGCAGGGTATAGGAAATATCTTCAGCTAAGAGGTCTAACCATTCGCGGAATTTCCAGTCATCCAGCAATTTTGCTTCACGATACAGGAACTGGCTAATTTGGTAATGAAGTTCTAGGCTCACTTGGCTCATTTCACAAGCTCCTTCTCATATGCTTCAGTTGCTTTTTCAACGTCTTCCCATTCTTTATGAACCAGAAGATCTGCCCAACGACGATAGAAACCACGTGCGGCTGTTTCAGAGAAAATATAGCTGGTGATCCCGGGCACACCGTCTTCACGGACTTTCTCAGTACCTTTACCCATTTCAACAATCAACTTGCTGTTTCGTGCTTTATAGCCACGCAGCACTTTCTGGATTTCTACCCAGTTTTCAGAGTCATCTTGCTCCAGGAAACCGGCAGGGCCAAAAGCACGTGTTGCAGAACGTTCGAATGCATCTTTTACGTCTTGTGGTGCATCCGCATCGCAGATACAGAATGCCCAAACCTCAGTTTTGTTTGGTCCACGTGGATGCCAGACACGAAGCGTCGCGGTACCATTGAGCCAAGACAATGTTGGGAACATGGTGTTGTGACCGGCAAGACGTAGGGCACGGATTTCACCTAGGCGTTCTTTGACTTCTTCATAGGTTTCGCGGAAATAGTTGGCGACTTCACCATCTACCCACACGTTAGCATCGGGTTTTTCAGTAAAGAAGAAGCCTGAACCGTGACCTTTAGAACCGAATTGCAAGGCATCTTTGGCAGTTTCCCACACAGGGCGAGGCGTCTGTTCTTTACCTAAGGTTTTGGTCGATTCATCATCCGGTTTTGCACCAAGTACTTGTACCGCAGATGCGTGTGAGAACAGGGCATGGTATTGGTCAGAGGCGAACTGTTCCGCTGCAAATTTCCAGTTACATTCAATTTCCCATTTATGTACGCCACCCACGATACAGGTACCGCCCTCACGACGATCCAGCACACCATCTAAGTACCATGCCATGTCGCCCATGTAGTCGATCAGGTCAGGTGTGGTTTCATCCCAGCAACCGAAAACCAAGCCTTTATAAGTTTCAACACGGTTGACTTCGAGTAAACCCCATTTTTCTTTGCAGGCGCCTTGCGGATAAGCACGGTCTTCTAATGGAATGTCTTTCAATGAGCCATCGACGCCATAGGACCAGCCGTGATATGGACAGGTAAAGGCACGGGTATTACCGCAATCGGCAAAGCTGACCCGCATCGCACGGTGACGGCATTGGTTTAAAAATGCTTTGATGGAACCGTCTTTTTGACGTGCCACGATAATCGGATCTTCGCCCATATAGGTATTGAAAAAGTCGCCCGCTTTTGGAATTTGGCTTTCATGGCAAAGGAATAACCATGTACGGCCGAAGACACGTTCAAGTTCCAGCTCATAAAGACCAGGATCGGTATAGATCGCTGGGGTAATACGTCCATTTTGTGCATCGACCAAAGCGTCGATTTCGCACACATCAATTTTTCCATTCATGAAAACTTCTCCTGTGACCCGTCTAGGTACAAAGTCATAGATTCAAACTTTGCAACGATGATGGAAGCAAAGGGGATTTTGATGAAATATATTTTTTATTTTAATTGAGATATTAAATGGATTATTGTTGGTGGTTTAATTCCTATTAAATTGGTCGTGATTTTGATTTATTTTTTATTTTAATCGGGGTGTTTTTTTTATATTAATTCCGACTAAATTACTGGTATTTAAAATGTGTTATTTTATTTTAATGAATTTTATTTAAATGAAATTATTTTTGTAATTATATTATTTATTTACAAACACTTAATCTGAATAGATTTGTTCTTTTTGATCTGCTTGTTAATTATTCTTCAGGGGTAATTCCTACTAAATTACTAGTGTTTTTAAGGTTTGATTTTATTTTAATTTTTGTATTTTAAAATGATGGTTAAAGTGTTAATTCCTACCAAAATACTTGTATTTAATCTGGGTTTATTTATTTTTTTAGGTGTGATGTTTTTTATTACTCGACGGGTCGGTTATATAAAATTATGGTGACTGCATGGCTTTATAATTGTTGCTGAAGAATTGAACTTCTCTCAGTCCATAAAACAAAGATTGGGATAAGGCGTTGATGTGAAAAGCCGCACTGCATCAAACTTAAAGTGACGTTTGCTGGGGAAAGTGTATTTTCCTTGAATGGGCACTTGACGCTGCACAACGCGATTCTGGACTTTACTCAAGCTAAGGACCTCAAATTTAAGAGGGGACAAAAACCAATAATGTCCTGTTTAGCATCAATTCGATCGGGATGGACTTAGCATGTCGCATTTTGCTGGGCTATATCGCGCCATTGACCATGAATAGCCGTGATTCAACTACGGCAACCACTGGATGTAGAGTTTTTGCTTGTATGTTATTGATGGTAAAGAAAGTAACCCTAGAGCGGTGAAAAAATCCTTGAAATACTGTCATGTATTGATCTGAGCATGCATCGCGATCTGCCATCCTGATTCTTTAGGCAAGTCCGAATGCAGTTATGGAGAAGTTCAGCGGTACATTTTTTATTTCTTTTGATAAATCGTTTATTTTTAAATCAGACTCAATCGTTCAGATGGAGCAATTTTAGCTATTTTTCTAAGCATGGCAGCATTAAGAAAAACTATCAAAAAGCCTACGTTAATCAATTCCTGTGTAAATATGCTCTATCTTTTACTACTTAAGTCTAATGCGGTGTTCATGAATGAAAATAGGGATTTAGATCTCCAAAATATTATGCAGATTAGGTTGAACTCTAAATCGGCATTTAATAAAAGTCGCAATCATTAAATTATCCCAGAATTATTCCAAGTCAAAACTCAAATTTCTTTGGTAAAAAATGAATTTGATCATTTTCAATTTCAGCTTTACGAACAATTTGAATTTTTAAAAGGATTTATGAAAGAAGTCTAATAAAAATACAATTATGAAATAGGTCTATTTCATTTTTTGGTCAAATATAGAAACGGTGTTGAACAAAATATTTAAACCAATATTGGGAACGCGTGCTAGTCATTCCGAATCGCATAAGCCGCATTCTTTATAAAGAGGTGAAATGATGAATATAGCAAAGAATACCATATGCCTGTGGTACAACAATGACGCTGAAGGCGCTGCAAGATTTTATGCCGAGACCTTTCCAGATTCATCGGTCGGTGCGGTACACCGTGCACCTGGAAATTATCCGTCAGGGAAGGAAGGAGATATTTTAACTGTGGAGTTTACGGTACTTGGCGTTGCCTGCCTCGGGCTGAATGGTGGCCCCGTGTTTCAGCACAACGAAGCGTTCTCATTTCAGGTGGCGACCGAGAATCAGGAGGAAACGGATCGCTACTGGAATGCAATTGTCGGCAATGGCGGTCAGGAGAGCGAATGCGGCTGGTGTAAAGATAAATGGGGCATCTCCTGGCAGATTACGCCGATTGCCCTAACCAAGGCATACACTAGCCCCGACCGTGCAGCCGCCAAGCGTGCATTTGATGCCATGATGACGATGAGAAAAATTGACATTGCTGCAATAGAAGCAGCATTTCGTGGTTGAGATGTGTGTGGAAGCCTGATCACGCTTTCAAGCGATAACCGCTGCGTTGGATGGATCAACGTAAAGCACGCTGAAAAGACCATATTTAAAAACCCAATTAAATATGAGAAAACTTTTATGAGAAAACTTTTACCGGTTGCCTGATTGGAAACTGCAAAATTAAAGTCTTCTGTATTTTCAGCACAGATCAAAGCAGCCGAAGCTGCTTTTTTCATGAAAAATTTACGCTGCCACCACATCTGAGGGGATAACCAGATTGACCCCTGATGCTGCCTGAATCTGTTCAAGCGTGACATCTTGAGCAAGTTCAACCAGTTTTACGCCTTCAGAAGTGATGTCCATTACGCCAAGTTCAGTGATGACACGGTTCACGACGCCTTGACCTGTCAGGGGCAGGGCACAATTTTTAACGATTTTCGGGCTACCGTCTTTTGCACTGTGTTCCATCAGTACCACGACTTTTTGTACACCGGCAACCAGATCCATCGCACCGCCCATACCTTTGACTTTTTTGCCTGGAATCATCCAGTTGGCCAAATCGCCACGTTCCGAAACTTCCATTGCCCCTAAAATGGCAATGTTCACGTGCCCGCCGCGAATCATGGCAAAAGATTCTGAACTTGAGAAAAACGCCGCACCCTGTCGTGCAGTCACGGTCTGCTTGCCGGCATTGATCAGATCGGGGTCAACGGTTTCTGCAGTCGGGAACTCGTCAATACCCAACAAGCCATTTTCAGACTATGGCAAGATGCGTACTCTGCGCAAAGGTAGTAATGGTTTTACCTGTATGCCTGATAATCCGACGACCCCAGGTCCAGACCCGTTGTGCATGGACAAGGCTGCGCTGGAATGGGCAGAAGCCTGGATGGGACACAAACCGCCAAATGTAGGTAAAATCGGCTTTATGTACATGTTAGAGGGTGGAACCGATGCCAGTAATACCGATCCGTATGCCCAAAAACCGACCAAAGGTAACCACTGGATCAAGACGGGTCCTCACGTCATGATTGTGGGTGCCGAACCCGGTTTTTATGACATGTATCCCAAAAATGCCCAGCCGGATACTGCTGTACCTTATGTCATGTGGCCAGGAACGCCTTACCAGCACTTGATGATCCCGATTAAATAAAGAGTAAATCAGGGTCAGAGTGCCTCGTCGCAGTCATGGTTTTTTTAAAAATAAGTACATTGCTGGAGATAAACAATTCATCCTGTATTGCAGCGGTTTGCTGTACATGCCGCTGCAATTTGAATAGCTAAAAAAACAGCCATCCACACCTTGCACAAATTAAAAAATAATCAGCTTAGATCTGCTCTGCCTTAAAGTGAGTGTGGCACTAAGCATTATCCACTTTAGCTATCTTTTTTATGCATGCTTTTAAATCATTCTTTGGTCATTTGAGCTTTTTTAATGTCCTGATCGGTATTCAACCATTCAATTTTTTTCACCCGATCGTTCACAATGGTAATGGTGTAAAGCATATTTTCAACTTCATAGGTATAGTCCATAGCCAGATAATCTTTTTTATTTTCTTTGAACTCGCGGCTAACCATAGAGCTTGGAGATAAATGCAGACGAGTTTGCATGTCAGTAAAAGAATCGCCCAAGCTGAGAGTTTGACCTTCAGGCGTGCGTATTGAAGATGTTTCAGCTGCATGACCAAATGTCATTATGGACAAAAAAATAAATGGAATTAGGTACTTAAATAACATGTTATCCCCAAAATAAAATTAAAATTATAATAATTTAACAATATAAAGAACAAAATATCAGCATGTCTGTAGCAGAATTATTAACAGAAATAAGCAGACTGGCAGACAAATCAATCGGATTTAAGACTGTTTTATCATATCTATCGTATGTTCTTTATGTATGCAGACAAGATGTCTTATAGAGCTAGATAAAAACAATATTGAATCGTCCAAACGGGAGATTCATTTGAATTTATCCTCCCATACTTCCAGCGATATAGAACTATGCTTAACCTTCGCCGCATTTAAAGCTAAACTATGCTATTCAGCTGTATGCCCATACTTGGAGTAAACTTATGTCGTGGCTTTCTTCTCTTAAATCTGTGTTTTCACCTGCGCAAGAGGTGAAGGAGGAAGAAATCCAGAATGTGCTACAAGGCTATATCTTGCCCAATTCCAAGCATGCCCTGAAAGACCGGATTACTCAGGTCAATGTAGAAGGTCAGGTATTACAACTCACTCTGCATACTTATCCCGAAGAAGCTGATCATCTGCAAAAAATTCATGATGATTTGGCCGATGCACTGGAAAAATGCGGCATCCGGGAACTGAATATGCATGTCATTCAGCAAAAGCATAAACACGGTGAAAGCTGTTCTAACCCTGATCATGGCAAACAGGGGCATAACTGTGCAAGTAATGCACAGGCTTCAACGGCAGCTTCAGCGCAAAAACTTCCCCCTGTGGTAGATGCTGCTGGACAAACGGCTCCAGCTGAAAGCAAAGCTGCGGAAGATCCGAATAATCCACCGATCCAGAAACCCGCACCGCAGCAAAGAGATGTGCCCAAGCATCCACGCATTCAAAATGTGATCCTGGTTTCATCGGGCAAAGGTGGTGTGGGTAAATCGACCACCACCGTCAATCTTGCATTGGCTTTACAAAAACTGGGCTTAAAAGTCGGTGTTCTGGATGCAGATATCTACGGGCCAAGTATTCCGACCATGCTGGGCAATGCCGGACGTACCCCCATGATTGAAGCAGAGAATTTTGTTCCGCTGGATGCATATGGCATGGCCGTGCTTTCCATTGGCCATTTAACCGGAGACCACAACACGCCGGTTGCCTGGCGTGGTCCCAAAGCCACCGGTGCTTTAATGCAGCTCTTTAACCAGACTTTATGGCCAGATCTGGATGTATTGATGATTGATATGCCACCAGGAACAGGCGATATTCAATTAACCTTGGCGCAGCGCATTCCGGTGACAGGTGCGGTCATTGTTACCACACCACAAAATGTTGCCTTGCTGGATGCCACCAAAGGCATTGAACTGTTTAATAAAGTTCAGATTCCTGTAATTGGTGTAGTGGAAAACATGTCGACGCATATCTGCTCTAATTGTGGATATGAGGAACAGATTTTTGGTACAGGGGGCGGTGACAAACTGGCTGAACAATACCATATTCCTTTACTCGGGCGTTTACCGTTAAATGTGCAAATTCGCGAAAATGCCGATGCCGGTAAACCTTCTGTGCTGGTAGGAGATGATGCTGCGGAAAGCTATATGGCCATTGCCCAGAAAATTGCCGATCAATTGCCAAAGACAGAAAAGCCACAAAACCGGATTTTCTAATTTTCCTTGTTTAATCAAGCCAATGTCTTTGAAAAGCCTAAGCTTGTTTGGGCTTTTTATATTTTAGATTCAGCTCTTGTTTTTAATAGAGAAAATTCCATAAATCAGCTTGGTTTCATTTTAGTCGTTAAAGAGCATGTGAATAAGCTAAATAGGGTTAAAGATACAATGATTATTGAAAATTTCGGCGCCGTTTATGGTGCTGAATAATATTCCATCGCCACAATAATCGCGTAATTACGAAGAATACAATTGCAAAGATGAAAGCCTCTAGTATCAAGCCGGATAATAAAATTTTCGCCAGGCTCAAGTCGATGTGTCCATGCCCAAAGTGAGTGATAGCATGGCTGATTTGATGCAACACACCCAGCATCATATCCTGATCAATCATATTGACCTGGAAAATTTTGCTGCCTAACCAGAACCCCAAATACAGGATCGGAACCAAGGTAAAAGGATTGGTCAGCCAGGCAAGACATAAGCTCACAGGCAAATTGACTTCAAATAGCAATACGGTCAATACAATCAAAATACTGTGAAAAGGTAAGGGCATCATGCCCCAAAACGTGCCAATAAAAACGGCTTTTGAAATGGACTTTCTGTTCACATACCAAAGTAAAGGATTTAAGGTGCGTTCACCAAAAATCTTCATTACTTTCATCCCTGCAACTTTTTGCGGAGAGGGAAGCCATGACTGAAAGAACTGTTTTGCCATAGAAAGAGGCCGCTTAAATGATGAGGTATTGTGCCTGAATCAATCCCTAAGGGACAGATCAAGCTAGATAAATGTAAATGATTAAACTTAAAAAAAGATTTATTGAAATTTTTTTTAACAAATGACTCAAGAGTTAAATGATAAGAATAATTTTAATTTATTGAATTTTAAATGATTTTAAAAACAGATTTTAGGTTTTTAAAAGATGTAAAATTTCTGATTTGCTAAGTACAATAAAGTGATTTACTCTTCGCGCACTCTATAGAGAGATCGCATATGATTTCATGGTTATTCATTGGTTTAGTCATTACCATTCTATTGACGCCTGGCCCAACAAATACCTTGCTAGCCTCTTCTGGCATTCAGGTCGGTGTACGTAAATCATTGCGATTAATTCCTGCGGAGTCATGTGGCTACTTAATTGCAATTACTGTTTGGGGCTTAATCATTGGTACCGTTTCTGCAAAATTTCCAATATTACCTATCATCCTAAAACTTGTGAGTGCCGGCTATATTGTTTTTCTGGCAATTAAACTCTGGAAAACCGCAGATATTGAAGCAAGTTTTAATCTGCCGACGATTCGTCCTCAGGAATTGTTCTGTGCAACTTTACTGAACCCTAAAGCCTTGCTCTTTGCTTCCGCTGTTTTTCCAGGTACAGCATGGCTCAGCATAAATCATTATATGGCACATATTGTGATGTTCCTGCTTTTAATTGTCCCGATTGCCTTGTTCTGGATTTTTATCGGTTCCATCCTTGCTTCCAATAAAGTACGCTGGCTCAATCAGTCCAATTTACAAAAAACTGCTTCATTGGTTTTATTAAGCTTTTCCATTCCACTCAGTTATTCAGCTCTTTTAAGTCTTTAAACTTTTGAATCTTTAAACTTTTAAGTCTTGAAATCACGCTGATGAAAATGTTCATTTTGTAAAAAATGACATCATCGCCCGATCATTATTTTCATTGTAGCCAATTTCAGTTAAAGTACAGCGCAATAATCGAATTAACTATTTTTGGATTGAAATAATGGCAATTAAGTCTGATCGTTGGATTCGCGAAATGAGCGAAAAACACGGCATGATTGAACCGTATGCAGAAAACCAGGTACGTTATGATGAAGCAGGTGAAAAACTCATCTCTTACGGTGTTTCAAGCTATGGTTATGATGTTCGTTGTGCACGTGAATTTAAAGTATTTACCAATGTACATTCAGCAATTGTCGATCCAAAAAACTTTGATGAAAAAAGTTTTATTGATATTGAATCAGATGTCTGCATTATTCCACCCAATTCATTTGCCTTGGCCCGTACCGTTGAATATTTCCGTATTCCGCGTAATGTCTTGACAGTATGTCTTGGTAAATCGACTTATGCACGCTGCGGTATTATTGTAAATGTCACGCCGCTTGAACCGGAATGGGAAGGTCATGTGACACTGGAGTTCTCTAACACTACCAACTTGCCGGCACGTATTTATGCAGGTGAGGGTGTGGCGCAAATGTTGTTCTTTGAATCGGATGAAGTATGCGAAACCTCCTATAAAGACCGTGGCGGTAAATACCAGGGACAAACCGGTGTAACGTTGCCGAAAGCATAAAGATTATAAACAATTGAATAAACGGACCATTTGGGTCCGTTTATTTTTTATGCGATTCATTCATCGGAAACTGGGTTCATTCGATCTGTTTTTTTTGCAATTGCACTAATATTCAGCATAATAAAAAGTTGTACAGACTTGGTAATAACATTGTCGTCATGACAAATAAGTAAAAATTAGGCATACCAAGTATAGGATGAATTAAAAATAATGATGCGGAGCATCTGATAAAAAGGAAGGTCGTGATGACTCAAAGTTGGAATAATGCAAGATTTAAAAAATCTTGTTTGGCGAGTATGCTCGCAGCTTTACTTAGCCCATCAGTTTATGCGCTTGAATCTTTGTCAGATGATCACCTTTCTGAAACCACAGGTGAAGGGGTTGCACTGGCTCTTGAAAATTTCAAGATGGTCTTTCAAGGGCCAAACGAAATTTCACAAGCTTCAAGTTATGGCAAAGGAATTATCGATGCAGGACAGTATGATACGGGCTTTATCCGCATTATTCCGACCGGTGAAAATTATGAATTACTGGGTCAGCGTGCTTACACAAAAATTTATAATCAAGCCTATACCGATGCTTACTTAAGCGGGAAGGCTGCGAATTATAATGGTGTTTACGAAACTACCTATCAGACTTCTTATGATAGTTATCGGACCACTAATTACACTGCAGTGAAAACGGATGTAGCGACTAATTATACTGCTGAATATCGGGGGAACGTGGTACAGAGTTATATCGATTCTCCTTTAATGAAGCAATATTATCAACAACGTTATGATGATTATTATAATGGGAATGTGTGGCCATTAAGTGTAACAGATGATGGTACAACTGAACCGGGTGCTTTGGACTCGACATTAGGGATAAAGAGTAAATCTCAAGAATATGCTACAAAAAATACATTAGAGATGATCGAATTGCTTTATGGTAATCGTTCAACTGAAAGCATACCGTCAACCACCTATTCACAAAGTGTAACCAGGCAAAATGTAATTGATAACGTTCTTGTTAAGAATCTATTGGATGCTAAAACACAAGAAGTGCTCAATCAACAAGCCGCTGAATATGCGAAGAACCAAGCTACTACAGCAAGTAATACTGCACTTGCTGCGGTTGAAACTGAAGCCATTCGATTGGCAAAATTGGCAGCAGCTCAAGCTACAGTAGGAAGTTTAAGAACCAAAGCAGACGTTTTTATTTATGGTCTGGCCCTGTCTAAAAGCGACGGGTCCTTGAGTACCCGATACAGTAATCAAGGCTTTAATTGGGGAACTGCAGCAAATCCATGGCTGATTCGTGCAGGTAATGTGGATACGATTCAGTTTGCAAAAGGCAATAAGGCCAATGTGGGTTATATTGCTTTGGAGGCACCTTTAAAGTTAAAAGGGACAGATACCAGTGATACTTTTAAATTGGGCTTCTGGAGCGATATTTTTTCACGCCAATTAAATTCAAGTAATACTGTAGATCCCTTAACTGGAGCACCTACTTCTGGCCTGGATAAAGATTATCGTTTGAGGACCCAGTTTATTGCCAATGGCTTGAATTTAAATGGGTCACAAGTTCGATTATTCCAAACATTACCAGCGACGAGCAATGCCAATTACAATCAAACTTTAGGCATGGCTGCAATTTTACGTCTAAATACTAATGATGATCCATCTACGCTAAAAGCAACGGATTCTAATTTAGATGCTCGTGGAATTAGAATCAGTACTGCTGCCAAAAAAGGTCCGGACAGTAATCCTGATTTATATGATGGCACAGCAGTCACTCCAGCTATTGACCGCTCATTAGCTCCAATATTTAATGATGTGGAAGGGATGTATTTATATAGTCCCAATATCAACTTGGTATTAGGAAATATGTATCAGCCTTTTATTTTAGGGTCTGAAGGCAATAATATTATTTTAGAAATTACCCGTATTCCAAATGTGCCAGAAATATATTCACAAATTTATACCTATTATAGTGACACAGACTCAACCACTGTGTTGAAAGATAAAAATAATCAGAATATTGCGATGGTCGATAAAGATGGAGTGACCTACACGACCCTTTCTAGTTATTTAAAAGGTTCAACCTGTAATGTTTATAGTTGCGGTACTGAAATTGCCACGACTGCAAATAATATTACGACGACTTATCAAGGTCGAAATGCAACCCATAGTAGTATTACGATTGGTACGGTAGAACGGTCAGCTACAGGCAATTTGTTAAATGCGAACAAAACTGCCGATGCAACCGGGGTGGTCTTTAAAAATATTAATGGCCAGCCGACAAATTTAGGCTCGGTTGCAATTGATGGTGTACTCATTCAGCACCTAAAAATAAAAACAACAGGTTTATAGGAGAATAGGCTATGTATCCACGTGTTAAGACTTCTATCCTGAACCTGGTTTGTTCAATTTCTATGCTGGCGTTTATCCCTATTGCCAATGCACAGTTAGTGGGTATGGACAATCATGAGATGACTGATGTATCAGGACAAGGCGGTGCAGATTTAAGTTGGACTCTATCGTTAAATCACCGTTATGCTAAAGATTTATCTCTAAAAAATATTTCAGTTTTTGATGCAACAGGTAAGGCCACAGAGGCATTTTATTCTTATAGTTGTACAGACAATGTATTTTGTCGTTTAGCGATTGCACCGAATAATCATAAAGATGCTATGGGTAATAAAAAATGGTTGGTTTTTAAAGGCATTCAAGGCACTTTACAAATTGATAAGTTTTCATTAGATGGTTCGACCATTATAAACCGTGACGGTAATCCTCAAACTGCATTACAAATTTCTTTTTTTGATGATAAGCCGCTTAAAATTCGAAATTTAGGTTTTAATACTTTGGCGGTCGAAACAGGCACTTCAAGTGCTGAAGGTTATGCCAACAATATGATTTATACTACCTATACAGAAAAAAAGTCTGATGGAACTACAGTTCCTGGCTTAGATGTCCCCATGTTTGATAAAAATACAGAAAAAGGCTTTATGGGCTTAAATATGCATGGCAATTTGCACCTGTCAGGCAATTTAAAAATATTCAGTTTTAACTGTACAGGTGCTGGAACTGCGCGCTGTTAATTGAATAAAGTCAAATAGGGATATAAGAATGAAAAAAATAACAAAGTTAAAAATGCTTACGGCGAGTATTTTGATTGCACAACAAAGCTATGCATTTGAGCAACTTTCTGATGACTCTCTTGGTTCGGTAACAGGGCAAGATGGTATCACCATTACGCATGAGATCTCCAAGGCAACCATTAATGCTGTCAACTGGGTGGATTCTTCTTCAAAAAGCAATCCTAGCGATTCATTGCAACGCCCTGATACCATGAAACTTGGTCTGAAAGATGTAACCCTGTTAGGCGTCAATAATCAACCGATTGTTTCTAAACTTGACTTTGATGTCGGAACAACAGCTCGAGGGGCGGGAATTCGTATAGAAGCGAACATTTCTCCATTTGAATTGGCTGTCAAGGATGTCATGTTACTGTGCACTGATGCAACTAAATGTCAGACTCCTCAACAAAGTTTAGGTTCTCTTGATATCAAAACCAGTTCACCGCTTCGTGTACTTCTTCAAACGCAAGCAGGATTATTCAATCGAGATGAAACGGCACACCTTAATTTTCAATTACAAAATGCCAGTATCAGTCACGGATTAAACGGGCAAAAGCTCACTCTGAAAGACTTTAACTTCAATTTTTCTGGTGATGGCTATATGTATCTGAGTTCTTATCAAGAAAGAACATCAAACAGCTACATGGATGAAGGAATTGTCCTGACCACGAAGAGTCGTGATGGTGCCACGGATCATGTTGTGATGTTGGGGAGAGTGGATGACAGCGATCCAGTTGCCAGTGCAAATTCACAGCCTGGTCGTGATACCATACATTCATCAAGAACCACGGCAACCAATCCAGGGATAAATATCGACCTGCGTTATGGCAGTGATCCGACTCAGCAGCGAAATTTAATTCGTATGGGAGCCTCGGGTGCAGTCACCAATGCCACAATTTTCTTAAATGCCAATCAAAGTGGGATCACCGATTTTGGCCGTACCTCAACAGCCACAATAACAGGTTATGATGCGGTAGGGTTGGGTGGACTGCATTTTGGTGTTTCTGCCGATTTCACCCGTGAAGGGAATACGCTTTTAGGTACTAATCAGACCCCAACAACCCTTGAAATTGGTCATACAGGTAATGGAAGTTATGCGATTGAATTTTCCAATTTATCACCTTTAACTGTTCGTAATTCGAGTACTAAAACAGATGTAAATACCAAAAATGCCTATATTGATTTTGGTGACATTTATATTAATGCGATACAGGCAAAAAGTTTAGATTTTTTAATTAACGATAAAATTAAAAAAACTTTAGGGGTGAGTGGTTTAGTTCAGACACAGCAATTATCTTCTCTTGAAAAAGGGAATGACTTTGCACTGATTGCTATACGCGGTATGGATTTTCAATCGATTGCACGTAAAGCACGGTTTATTGCAGATAACTCTTTGGCTGAAATTACCAATGATACCAGTAGCTGGGGAATTGGTATCCCTATTTATAATTTGAATGCCAATGTCGCACTTGCAGGCACAGAATATACATCGAAAGTGGATGCTGGGACCAAAAAAGGAATAGCCTACAATGTGATGGCAAGTACCGATGGGTATGGAATTGACAAAAAAACAGGTGCAGCGAGTACAACATCGTTAATTTTAATCGATGGAAAGAAAGGACTGCTCAATGAAGAAGTAAATTACTATGCTGGTTTACGTAATATTGATGCATTTGTCAAAGCCAAAGGCGTGATTGGTTATGAAGAGCAAGGAATCTATATTAGTGCCGATGATTTACTGGTTGCTGCCAGCGCAGAAATTGCGATTGGTCAATTACCTGGCTCACTCTATAACTGTACCACTGGCTCTGCTAAATGTGGCAGTGTCGTGCCTGTTGATAATTTCGCCCGTAAAGATGATGTGCTGACCTCCATCGCCTTTAAACTCGATGGTAAAGGGGATTTGTTCATTATTCCCGGTATGAATGATAATGCAGAAAATAATTTCTTATCTTTCCGTGCCAATTTTGAATTTAATGCATTATCAGACACAGATAAATTGAACCCAAATATTTTGGGGAGCTACTTTAGTTTGATTAACGAAGACGTCGATGCGAATAACACGGTGATAAAAACTTCAAGTATTAATTTTAATAAATTGCAAGGTGCTCTAGCACTTGAATCACGAGTCAAGATGCAAAAAGATACCGTCATATTTGATAATAAAGTGGATATTAATCCAGCTAAATCTTTAAATCAGGTATTCAGGACCGAATTATCGATGTCAACCATGCCGAATCAAATGCAAAAGATGGCAGATATTGCAATTACAGGTGGAAGTATAAGAAGTAATTTAGGGATTACTCCACGTTAATCTGCTTGAGAATAAATAAAAGAATAGGGATAGAATCTTATGAAAAAAATATTATTGGCAAGTTTGATTGTTTCATCTATTGCAATACCAGGTTTAAGTCATGCAATGGTGGCTATGGATGATGATTCATTATCTGGTGTAAGTGGTCAGGCATTATTGTCTATGGAATATAATGCAGGTTATAACGTTATTGATGCTAAGGGACAAAATGTAGACCAGACGAATCTGGGGTTTTATAAATTGGGTCTGGAAGCTGAAATGGAAATCAATGCCAATATTAAAAAGCTGCAATTAGGTTGTGGTGGGGTAAATGGTATTGGCAAATGTGATATTGATATTGATAATATTTCTTTAAGTGGTTTGCAAGGCACGAACTATACCTCTGATGATCGTGCGGCAAGTTCAGCCCTTATTACCAATCCATTTGTTGAGTTCGCTATTAAAAATCCAAAATCTGCTTCTACTCGTGAGGTATTGGGCTTTCGTTTAAGTGCTGAAAAAATTGCTGGCTTAATGACAATAGGAACAGAAAATAGCAGTACGCCGAATGGGATTAACTCCTTTAGTGGTTATATGAAAACCAAAGCCTCTTCTGGAGTAGCAACCACAGATCCAAGGGTGATGAATTATGCTGCAACGGGTCAGTATATTGAAGGTGCTGTAATAGGAACATTGATTGGTATCCCTTTAGAATTACATTATAAGTCAAATGATTATTCATTTAACTTAACTTCAACAACAGCACCTTTTACCATTCCATCTACAATTGTATCTGGAACACGTCTGACTGAGGCAGTCCTAAAAGGAACGGGAACGGTAAATAAAATCGATTTTGCTGGACCTTTAGCTGCACAGATTTCAGCATTGGGTTTAAATTTAACACTTGATAAAGACATTACCGGCTCTTTAACCGGCTTGCAGACTGATATTACAGTGAACCAGAATTTAGGTTTGATCCATTCTTTGTATTTAAATAACGCAAGTTCATTATCGCTACAGACACAGCAAATATTATGGCCAGGTGCATCGGTTGCTGCAAATCGAGGATGGTGGTTAGCAATTGAAGATGAAGTGGATTTAGGGAGTATTAGTCCAACAACCAATGTAAAAATCACCGACGAAGTGCTTAAACAAACAATTGCAGGGATTAATCATGATTTAACCTCTAAGCCACGTCCCTGTGGGGATTTGCTTATCGGATGTGTTGCCACTGCAGCGCTTGATGTGGGTGAAATTAAGAACCCTGCAGTGATTAATTTTCCATTACAAAACTTAACCTTGCAAGGGCAGAACTTTAAGTCAAACTGTTTCGGTGGTCTGAAATTCTGTTAATCCTAAAATAAAAAATCCCGCTAAATGGCGGGATTTTTTTATTTTAAGGAGCAATTACTTTGCAATTTTAGCCAGTAATTCTTCTTTAGAGATATTTACAGATTCAGCATCGGTACGGCCTTTATATTCAAAGGTACCAGCATCCAGACCTTTTTCACCAATTACAATACGGTGTGGAATACCCGTAATTTCAAGGTCAGAGAATTTCACCCCTGGACGCTCGTCACGGTCATCCAAAATTACGTCATAACCCGCCGCTTGTAGTTCTGCATACAGTGCTTCTGCGGCTTCCAGAGTACGTGGTGATTTGTGGGCATTCATAGGCACAATTGCCACTTCAAACGGTGCAATTGCAGAAGGCCAGATAATCCCTTTGTCATCGAAGTTTTGTTCAATGGCAGAAGCCACCACACGCGTTACTCCAATACCATAGCAACCCATGGTTACGATCATCGGTTTGCCGTCTTTACCCAAAACTTTGCAGCCTAAAGCTTCAGAGTATTTTTTGCCCAGCTGGAAGATGTGGCCGACTTCAATACCACGCTTGATTTGCAGCGTACCTTTACCATCTGGAGATGGATCACCTTCAACTACATTACGCAAGTCATAAACTTCTGTAAAGGTTGCATCACGTTCCCAGTTCACACCTGTTGCATGTTTGTCGGCTTCATTGGCACCCGCAACAAAATCAGAAAGCACAGATGCTGCACGGTCAACAATCACGGTAATACCTTTTTCAACCAGACCCTGCGGACCAATGAAGCCAGTGATTAAACCAAGTGCCTGAATTTGAGCTTCAGATGCAAATGTTAAAGGCGCAGCGATTAATGGATGCTTTTCAGCTTTAATTTCATTCAGTTCATGATCGCCACGAAGGAATAAAGCAACAACTGGGGCTTCTTTGCCTTCTTCAGTTGCCACACCTTGCACCAATAGTGCTTTTACAGATTGTGCAGCATCAGTACCCAGGAAGTTTGATACATCCGCAATGGTTTTTTGAGCTGGTGTATCCACCAGTTTTAATTCTTGAGTTGCAGCTGCGCGTTCACCCACCAGTACAGCTTCTGCCATTTCTACATTGGCAGCATAATCAGATTCTGTAGAGAAGGCGATATCATCTTCACCACTTGATGCCAGAACGTGGAATTCATGCGAACCTGAACCGCCAATTGAGCCAGTGTCTGCCTGTACTGGACGGAAGTCTAAGCCCAAACGGCTAAAGATACGGCAGTACGTGTCATACATCACGTCATAGGTTTCTTGCAGTGAGGCTTGATCGATATGGAAAGAGTAAGCATCTTTCATGATGAATTCACGTGAACGCATTACGCCAAAACGTGGACGCACTTCATCACGGAATTTGGTTTGAATCTGGTAGAAATTCATTGGAAGCTGTTTGTAACTTTTCAGTTCGTTGCGCGCAAGATCAGTGATGACTTCTTCATGGGTTGGGCCAAGTACAAAATCGTTGTTATGGCGGTCTTTAAAACGTAAAAGCTCTGGACCATATTGCACAAAGCGGCCTGATTCTTCCCAAAGGCTTGAAGGCTGGGTTACTGGCATGAAGACTTCAAGCGATCCGGCACGGTTCATTTCTTCACGTACAATCGCTTCAACTTTATTTAGCACACGTACGCCCATCGGCAACCAAGTGTATAAACCCGAAGCCAATTTACGAATCATCCCCGCACGTAACATGAGCTGATGTGAAATCACTTCAGCATCGTTTGGGGTTTCTCTTAACGTAGCAAATAAAAAGCGACTCGCGCGCATGGAAACTGTCCTGATAATTAAGCGTTAAAGCATAAGATTATATGATAAAAAATGAGGTGAACATTTCAGAATGTCACCTCAAAGTTATGGCTTTTATTATGCCATGATTTTTCGGATTTGGCGCGTCATAAAATTCTTCAAGTCATCCAGATAGGTAAAGATAACGGGTACAACCACCAGCGTTAACAATGTGGAGGTAATGACGCCGCCAATCACGGCATGCGCCATAGGGGCACTTTGTTCGCCCCCTTCACCCAGACCCAGTGCCAGGGGAATCATCCCCATCACCATGGCGCTAGTGGTCATTAAAATAGGACGTAGACGTGTTTTACCCGCTTCAATAATGGCGTCATAACGATCAACCCCACGATCCATGGCTTTTTTAATGAAGTCAATCAACAGGATGGCATTCTTGGTCACCAGTCCCATCAGCATGATAATGCCAATAATGGAAAACAGGTTCATGGTGGAATTAAACAGGAATAAAGCCAGGAATACCCCAATCAGCGAGAGGGGAAGGGAAGCCATAATCGCAGCAGGGTGAATGAAGCTGTTAAATTGTGAACCCAATACAATATAGATAAACACAATGGAAAGGGTAATGGCGGTTAAGGCATAGCCTGCCGATTCTGCCATGTCTTTATTCGCACCTTGGGTGGCAAAGCTATAGCCGGGTGGTAAATCAAAATTATCTTGAATTTTTTTGATATCCGCACCGATATCGCCTGCCGGTCGGCCGGCGGTATTGGCTTCTACCAGTACTTCACGGGCCAAGTCACGCCGGGTAATCTGCGAAGCGCCCAACGTTTCGTTAAACGATGCCACACTTGCCAGCGGTATTAATATCGGCTGACCAGAGGCATCGGTTTTTTGTGAGTTCAGATAAAGATTTTGTATATCGCTCGGCAAGGTACGTCTGTTTTCAGTCAGGCGAAGATTGACCTCATAGATTTCGCCTTTTTCATCTTGCCAGGTGGTGACATCATCGCCTGCAATTAAAGGACGGATAACATTGGCAATCTGATTGACAGAAAGACCCAAATCACTCGCCAGGACACGATTGATATGAACCGCCAAGGTGGGTTTAGATTCTTTAAGCGAGCTTTCAAGATCGACGATCCCTTCAATTTTGGAAATTTCTGCCAGAAAGCGATCGGAGATTTTTTGCAGTTCGTTCAGGTCGGTGCCTTTAATGGAAATCAGGATCGGCTTTTGACCGCCAGAAACAGTTTCATCTGCCGAAGCCACCGAGGTAATGGTAATGCCCGCTACGCTTTGCAAGCGCTGGCGAAACTCGTTATTTAGTTGGGTCAGGGTTTTCTCACGTTCCAGGCGAGGGGTGACCTTGATCCGTATACTGACATGGTTTTTACCTCGATCCGTTACCCCGTTGATAATGCTATAAGTATTACGTACATCTGGATGCTGGCGAAGAATATTTTCCACTTGCAACAACTTGGCTTGTGAATATTCGAGTGAGGCATCTACAGGCGTTTCAAATTTAATTCGAATTTCATTTTTATCTGGAACAGGAACAAATTCCGTGCCAATCAATTTGGATAAACCCAATGCACCAAAAAGTGAAGCGACCGCAACCATCAAGGTTAAAATACGGAAGCGGAGTGCCAGCTTTAACAGCTTTTCATAATAATGGCTTAAATGATCAAGCTTGTTGGAGATCCACTTGAAGAAGCGCTTGATTCTGCCGGGTCGTTTATTGGGATCATGTTTTTCAGCCCAGTGCGCAGAAAGCATAGGATCAAGGGTAAAGCTGACAAACATCGAAATCAGCACGGCAGCGCTGACCGTGACCCCAAACTGATAGAAGAATTTACCGATAATCCCGCCCATAAATGCAACCGGTAAAAATACCGCGACAATGGTCAGGGTAGTGGCTAAAACCGCCAGCCCGATTTCCTTGGTGCCATCCAGTGCTGCTGTGACGGCATCTTTACCCATATCGGCATGACGGACAATATTTTCCCGCACCACAATGGCATCATCAATCAGCAGGCCAATACTGAGGGATAAGGCCAGCAAGGTCATCATGTTGATGGTGAAGCCAAAAGCCCAAATAAAGGTCAAGGTACCGAGCAGCGAAATCGGTAAGGTCAGTCCGGTAATGGCGGTGGAACGAAAAGAACCCAGGAACAGCAAAACAATCAGAACAGCAAGCACCGCACCTTCAATAATGGTGCGTGCCACATCCTGAATACTGCCACGAATACCCCGGGAGCTATCGACGGCAACTTTCGCCACAGTACCCTCGGGTAGCTGTTTCTCGATTTTCGCCATGGCTTTATAGGTGGCATTGACTACATCAATCACATTGGAGTCTGAACTGCGCAAAATATCAATCGCGACCGCAGCTTTACCATTTAAATAAGCACTTGATTCGAAGTCAGCTTGACCATCTTCAATATTCGCCACCTGTTTCAGGTAAATGGGTGCACCATTTTTATTGGCAATAATCAGGTCACCAAAAGATTGCGGATGAATCACTTTGGACTTGATCTCTACCACCAGTTCAGAGGTAGGCTGTTTTAAGGTTCCTCCGGGAACTTCAATATTTTCACCTTTCAGGGTGTTAATAACCTTGTCTACACCAATGCCAAAGCTTTGCAGTTTTTGCGGATCGACCTCAATACGAATCTGGCGTTGAGCATCTCCCAACAAGTTCACTGTACCCACGCCCGGTACAGTGCGGAGTTGCGGAACAATGCGCTGACTTAAATAGGAGCTTAAATCCCGCAAGCTCATGTTGTCTGATTCAAATACAATCGACATCACCGCATTGGCGGTCGGATCGTAACGTTCAACAACAGGGTCTTGAATTTCATCACGAAACTGGGCAGTAACAGGGGAGATTTTATCTCGAATATCCTGTGCGGCTACCGCAGAAGACACATCCAGATTGAATTCGACAATAATGGTCGATAGCCCTTCACTGGACTGGGAAATAATCTGTTTTAAACCCGAAATGGTATTGATCTGGTCTTCCATTTTTTTGGTAATTTCAGATTCAATGGTTTCCGGGGAGGCACCCGGATAGGAAGTATAGACCACCACAAAAGGGAAATCGACATCGGGAAATTCTTCTACACCCATCCGTTGCCAAGATGCCAGTCCCAGTACCAGTAAACACAACATCATCATGATGGTGAAAACAGGATATTTAACACTAATTCGGGTAAACCACATAAGAACAATCCTGTACTTATTTTTTTATTATTTATTGATGATGACCGCTTGATGAATGTCCTGGTCATTAAATTTGATACGGCTAATCTGGTCAGCGTCTTGCAGTCCTTGCACGACAGCCAAATTGTCCCGATAGCGCTGTTCCAAGATTACTACAGGGACTTTTTCAATTTTGTTCTGGCGGATCACCCATACATAAGGCTTATCTTTGATATTCTGGATCACATCGAGCGGAATAAGCTGACCTGAAACCTGGGTCGAAGCCAGAATGTTGCCTTCCACAAAAGCACCGATGCTGAGTGAGTTGATCGTCTCGTTGGGTTTGGCAAAAAATTCAATCTGGCGGCTGGCAGGATCAGCAATAGGAGAGACTCGAGATAAAACCGCCGTCAGTTGCGCTGGATTACCTTGAATGGTGTATTCAATACGTTGTCCAACTTTTAATGCGGACTGCATGTCACTTGGTAATTTGGCCTGAATTTCCAGTTGATTCGGATCCACGATTTCAAACAGGGTCTGGCCAGCAGCAACCGTTTGGCCTGCATCGACCTGGCGCTGTGTAATCACTCCGGAAATGGGGCTATAAATGGTACCTTCACGCTCGGCCTTCTGGGCAATATTCACATTTGCCTGCTGTGCGTGCACATTTTCCAGTTGCGCCTGATAGTCAACATGAGCCTGTTCATATTCAACTTTGGAGATGAAGCCTTGATCCAATAAGCGCTTTTTGCGCTGCATCATATTTTTAGCCAGACTGGCCTGAGCTTGTGTCGCTGCCAAATTGGCCTGAGCTTGCGCTAAGCGTGCCGCATTGTCCTGATTATTCAGGCGAACCAGTACTTGACCTTTAGAAACCGACTGTCCGACCTGTACATAGACCTGGGTTGCGGTGGCAGTGACCTGAGCCTGTATGCTACTTTGATTAACTGCACGAAGTGTACCGGTAAAAGCACTTTTAGCGATAGAAGTGCCATTCTTTACAGAAACTAAATCCTTTTCAATTAACTCGATTTTTTTTGTGGTTTCTACAGGTTTTTCTATTTCATTTTTTTGGCAAGCAGTCAGAAGTAGACTCAAACAGAGGAAACTGGTGCTTAAATATTGCGTATGGTCCCTTAATTTAGATTTATTTGTATGCTGTCGAGGTAGCATGTAGGTTCATCCTTTTTTTATTTATTGTGGCTTAAATTAAGCGCTTCACATAATAAATGCAATTATTCCAGCGCTTTTAAGCGAGCGATAATATTGTCGTATTCTGCTTGTGTTTTTCGATAGTTTATTTGTAATGATTGAATCATTGTTCTTTTTGCTTCAATATTCTTTTGATTATTCTCGATGGTAGTTTTCAAGCTGACAGGAATGTTTTCAGCCTTACGTAAATGTTCAATCTGCTGACGCTTAAAGTAGATACGGTCAGTCTGTAATTGTTTTAACTGGTCTTGCTGGAAGGCAATCTGCTTTTTAATGTTGCCCAATGCGTCATTACGTTTTGCCAGTGCAACCTGGCTATTACCATAAGCTTTTTTTAGTTTTAAGTCAGTTGCCTGCTGCTTGGCGTGGGCTGCACGCTGGGGGGCCTGTTTGATGTCGGCTTCAGTATTATAGGCATGATTACGCCGGATGACCTGCATATTCTGATCTAGGGCTTCGTAGCCATGGCGAATATGGTTGGGGGTGACATTGGTACTAATATTGGCTACCCCTTTACTGTCGTAGTAGCGATACCAGGTGGCTTTGGGTAGTGGATTTTCAGCATATGCCACTGCTGCCTGCAAAACGAGAAAAGAAAGAAAAATGAATCTAAAGTTCATTTTTTTTTGTGCAATGAAAGCAAGTTTGTATTTAAACTGACTTTGCATTGTTACCCCCGAATAAAAGTTGACTAAATTACTTATTTTAAAAGCAATAAATAGGCTATATTAGACTTAAAATAAGCAATAAAAAACCTCTGTCTGTCAAAAAAAAATCATTGGTCGATAGAAAGTGTGAAGCTGTTATTGAAAATAAAAAAAAGTGAGTCTTTCTGCGGAAAATGTTCATTGAAAAGGCAAGTAAAGATATGTTAAAAATGTTCGTAACTTGTAATAAAATTTTTGACTAAAATTGTTTGTACATTCTAAAAATGGGAAGGATCATTAAATGGACGAAAAATTCCAAAATCTAAAAGTGATGGTGATTGATGATTCAAAAACCATTCGTCGTACAGCAGAAACATTATTACAACGTGAAGGTTGTGAAGTTGTGACCGCAGTAGATGGTTTTGAGGCTTTGGCAAAAATTGCTGAAGCAAATCCGGATATCGTTTTTGTAGATATCATGATGCCACGTTTAGACGGTTATCAAACTTGTGCATTGATTAAAAATTCGCAGAATTATCAGAATATTCCAGTCATTATGCTGTCAAGTAAAGATGGTTTATTTGACCAGGCAAAAGGTCGTGTTGTAGGTTCGGATGAGTATTTAACTAAACCTTTTAGTAAAGATGAATTGTTAAACGCAATCCGTAATCACGTAACAGCATAAGTTTATTTTTATTGGGGGAAAAGCATGTCACGTATTCTTATCGTTGATGATTCACCTACAGAAACATTTCGTTTTAGAGAGATTTTAACCAAGCATGGCTTTGAGGTGATTGAAGCGGCAAATGGGGCGGATGGTGTCACAATGGCACAAGCAGAATTGCCAGATCTGGTGCTTATGGATGTGGTCATGCCTGGAGTAAACGGGTTTCAGGCGACACGTCAAATTGCACGGGGTTCTACGACCAAACACATTCCGATTGTGATTGTCAGTACCAAGGATCAGGCAACTGACCGCGTTTGGGGAAAACGTCAGGGGGCAAGTGATTATTTAACCAAGCCTGTAGACGAAAACCAATTAATTGATGTGATTAAGCACCACCTCAATGCAGGATAAGCTCTATGGCAGCAAATGGATTTATCGAATTACTTCGGCTGGCTAAACGTGGCAATAAAAACTACGTTACCACTGAAAATGAAGTAAACCGATGGTCAGGCATTGCTTTTGAGATGATGGGACAATATTTTGTTGCCCCTTTGGGTGAAGTATCTGAAGTGATCTATCCACCAAAATATACACCGGTTCCCAATACCCAATCATGGGTGATGGGGCTGGCCAATATTCGGGGACGTTTACTTTCAGTCGCTGATTTGGCGCATTATATTTCCGGACATCGAAGTCAGTTTTCACCGACTCAAAAAGTATTGTGTATTAGTCATAATGACCATTATGTCGGTTTGGTGGTAGATCAGGTTTTGGGGATTCAACACTTTAATAAGAAAAGCTTCTTTTCTAAAAACAGTGAATTAGATAGCAATTTACAAGAATATTGTCAGGGATATTTTTATCAACATAATCAGCACTGGCATGTTTTCTTATTTAGTCGTTTATTGCAAAACCCAAAATACATGAATGCCTCTGTAAAATTTATAAATTAATAGTCGCAAGCTAAAGAATGATAGCGCAACTCGGGGAGAAGCTGGATGGGCTTTAAACTTAAAAAGAAGAATACAGGTGAAGGCACCGGCCGTAAGGGCGGGAATGCTTTATTAGCAAAGATTCAATCACAAACAGAGCAATTATCACGTGTATTTGGTGACAGTGAAAAGTCCAAACCATTGATTTTGGGCGCAGCATTTTCTCTGGTCGTAGCACTATTCTTATTATTATACCTATTCTATAGTGTGCCACGTAATAACGAATTGACACGTAGTGTGGGTGATTTGCGTCTATTGTCACAAACCATTTCACGTCAGGCGACTGATGCAACCGCTTCAGGAACCAAAGAGTCGATTGATAAATTAATTCAGTCGCAAAAAGAATTTGCTGAAAACTTGGAAACGGTTAAAGACATTCATCCACATACGGCTGCATTGGTGGACGTGGAAAAGCAGTGGAAATCGCTATCAGAAGGGATTGATTTAATTTCGTCCCAACAAAAAATGATTAACAAGCTGTACGATACCAACATTGCAATTGGCGAATCAATTCCAGGAATTCAGGCAGAATATAACCTGATGGTTGACCAGATGGCACGTCAAAACATGCCGTCTAACCAGGTTGTTATTGCGAAAAACCAGGTATTCATTGCAGAACGTATTTTGCGTTCGATCAGTTCGGTACTTACAGGTAATGACAACTCGCGCGAATCTGCGGATGACTTCAGTGCTGATACTGAAACCTTCGGTTCTTACCTGAATGCGCAGCTCAATGGTAGTGCAGAACTGGGTGTAGAACGTATTAGCGATCCGGCATTGCGTGAATCACTGGAAGGGATTAAAAGCGAATACGATGATGTACTAAAATCTGCTTCTGCAACGATTCTTTCAAACTCGGCTCAAATTGTAAAAGTACGTCAAGCTTCTGCTTCCATTTTTGCCCAGTCAGATGAATTGTTAACTAACCTGAATAAACTATCTGGCGGTTCAAGCTTGGCTATTGCACTTCCTGCCTTGCTTTTAATCTTGTGTTTGGTTGCTTTCCTGTTTGCTGTATTCAAATTGCTTGCATTACGTGGCCAGTCAGATAAACAGCGTGTGGCAAGCCTGCAAGAAGAATATGACCGTAACCAGAACGCGATTTTACGTTTACTGGATGAAATTGCCGACTTAGCGGATGGTGACTTGCGTTCATATGCAACGGTATCGGAAGATTTTACCGGTGCAATTGCCGACTCCATTAACTTCGCGATTGACCAGTTACGTGACCTGGTATCGCGTATTACTGAAACCTCTCAAGAAGTTGCGCAGTATACGGCGAATACCCAGGGCATTACCCACCAGCTTGCTGAAGCATCTGAACACCAGGCACAAGAGATTGCCGGTGCATCTGCCGCGATTAACGAAATGGCGATGTCTATTGACCAGGTATCGGCAAACGCGGAAGAATCTGCAGTGGTTGCGGAGCGTTCGGTACAAATTGCTGCCAATGGTGCAGAGGTTGTAAACCGTTCGATTGAAGGTATGGACACCATTCGTGAGCAGATCCAGGAAACCTCTAAACGTATTAAACGTCTGGGTGAATCTTCTCAGGAAATTGGTAACATCGTTGCCTTGATTAACGATATTGCCGACCAGACCAACATCCTGGCCTTGAACGCTGCAATTCAGGCGTCGATGGCAGGTGAAGCCGGTCGTGGTTTCGCCGTGGTAGCCGATGAGGTACAGCGTCTTGCGGAACGTTCAGCCTCTGCAACCAAACAGATTGAAGGCCTGGTAAAAACCATTCAAACAGATACCAACGAAGCCGTAATTTCGATGGAACAAACCACATCAGAGGTTGTTCGTGGTGCAAGCTTAACCAAGGATGCTGGCGTGGCACTGGATGAAATTCAAACGGTATCCAGCAACCTGGCGAAATTGATTGCCAGCATTTCGGACGCTGCAAAACTTCAGTCCGCTTCCGCTGGTCACATTGCGACAACGATGAATGTTGTACAAGAAATTACTTCGCAAACAACAACTGCAACTTTCGATACAGCACGTTCGGTATCGGAATTGGCAAATATGGCCGAATCATTACGTGAATCTGTAACTGACTTTAAATTACCTGACTAAGTTAATTCAACAGCGTTGCAGTGATATACCCTGCTCTCGGGCAGGGGGTATCCACAAGATACAGATAAAGCATCGACAAGATGAACTTAACTTCAAAGTTAGGTCTCGCGTGATGGTGACAATTAAGTTTGAGCAACCTTCTTGGTGGCAGATAAACGTAAGAAGCCTAAGCTATGAAAGAAATATTAAAAAATTTAGTTGAAACGACTACGCTTCCTGAAGATAGTTATCTTGATCAAGATGCAGAAATTTTAGAAATTTTTGTTGAAGAAATAGAAGAAATCTTCGTTGAATTGGGTACTTTATTTCCAGCTTGGTTGGAAAATCCTCATGACCAAGAAACTTTAACGACCATTCGCCGTCATTTCCATACGCTCAAAGGGTCGGGTCGTATGGTGGGGGCAAAATCTGCGGGCGAGTTGGCATGGTCGGTGGAAGATACTTTAAATCGTGTTATTTCCGGTACAGTACCTTTAGACAGCACAGTTCAACGATTTGCTCAGTCTGTGTTTAATATTTATCAATATAAGTTATACCCAATTTTTAAAACGGTACAAAATGCTGATATCGACTTAAGACCTTTAGTCCTATTGGGGCAGCAAATACAGCAGCAGGTCAGTTTGGAACCTGCACTGGAAGAATTGCTTGAGTTGTCTACCACAATGACCAGTGTCGACAGTCTCACTGGCCTGGAATTGCAGGATCAAGCATCTAGTGAAGCAGAACCTGAAACGGCAATCGAAACAACAGCCGCAGCAGCGCCAGTTGCATCAGACGATAACAATGATATTGAAGAAACGGTCGCGATCTTTATTGAAGAAGCGGAAGAACATCTGCTCACGATTGACCAGTTCCTGAAAACTGAACAGGAACAACATCAGGATTATAATGGCCTGATCCGTGCCTTGCATACCTTGCGTGGCAGTTCTTCCATGGCGCATATTGAGCAGATTTTTGCAGCCAGTACCAAGGTTGAAAACTTATTTAAAACACTTTTACAAGAAGAAATTGTTTCTACTTCCAGTCAGACTGCCTTACTGATTCAGTATGCTGAGTTTGTCCGTGATTATTTGCATATCTTAAGACAGGGTCAAACCCAGAAACTAGATGCAATCTATGCCACTTTCAATGCAGCATGGGACGATTATGGTTTCAATTCGGTAGAAGTCGATGAGGATGTCAATCCGCAAGGTCTGGTGTCCAAGCTGGTCGAATTAAATATTGATTTGCTTCTGGATGCGGAATTTGAATTTGAAAAACGTGCCAAAGTAGAATATCCAGAATACATTCAGACTTTAAGCCAGCAGGCACAGCAATTATTGGACCATACCGATAATCGTGCTGCGATGGGCATTCATCAATTTACCAATGAATTGAAGTCTGGCTATGAAGCCCTGATATTAAAACCGGAATTGCTCAATATCGATTATGCCTATGATCTGTTTGGGCAGGCACATCAAGAATTCATTCATCTGTTCGATACCTTGGCAGCAGGCCAGCGCGTTATTTTAACCGCTGATGTCCAGAAAGTTTTGAATGATCTTACCGCCTTTGTTCAGCAAGATCTTGAACAGTTTGCAGCGCATGAACCGAGTGTTGCAATGCAAGCAGAAGTTTTGGCAACGCCTGCTTCAGGCAGTCTAGATCTGGCCCAGATTTCACAAAAAATTCGTTCAGACCGTGCACAAATGCATGCTGCTGATGCAAATCGTGATTTTGATGAAGATTTGTTGGGTATCTTCCTGGAAGAAGCGGAAGAATTGTTGGGCGGGATAGATCGGGATTTGAACACCTGGTCGAAAGATCCATCCGATACAGCAGCACTGAATAATTTAATGCGTTATTTGCATACCCTCAAAGGGGGAGCAAATATGATTCAGGCGACGCATATTGGTTTGATTTCGCATGAATTGGAAAGCATGTATGAACGCGTGATCCGTCAGCAAATTGAAGTCAATCCACAGCTCATCAGCATTATTCGTCTAGTACAAGATGACGTTTCTGACCGCATTCAAATCATCCGTGACGATCAGATTGACTATGCTGCTGCTGAATCAATTGAAATTTTACGTAATATTCAAGCGATAGCTCAAGGTGGTGTGGTTGTCGGCATTGCCGTTGCAGAAGCAGCGCCTGAAGTTCAAATTGAAGCTGCAACTGAAATTGAGGAACTGGAAACTCCAGTCGAAACGGAAGCTGGCGCTGAAGTAGAAATTCAAATTGAAGCTGACATAGCTGCTGAGGAATCAGTGGAACCTGTTGCAATTTCAGCAGCAGAAGTCGATGCAGTTGCTGACATTGCTTTGGCAAGTCCAGCCCATGTTGAAGAGCCAGACGACAGTATCCGTTTAATTGCAGAAGAAACCTTCCTGGAAGAAGCAGAAGAAATTCTAGAGTCTACAGATAGCCTGCTGCAACAATGGTTTGAGCAGCGCAGTGACCGTAGTTTGCTGCTCCAATTGCAGCGTGCAGCCCACAGTTTGAAAGGTGGTGCGCGCATGGTGGAAAATGAACCGGTAGGGGCGATTGCTTACCAGCTGGAAACCACCTTCGAACGCTTCGCTGTGCATCAGTTCAATTCCAATGTTTATGACCTGTTATTGCAAACCACTTTGGCATGGTTAAAGCAGGCTATTTTCGAGCATGATTACAGTAATTTTGATAGCGTTAAATTAAGTTTAGAGTCGATTGAATTTGTTGATGTCATTGCGCAGTTGCCTAATCGCGTGACTCAGTCCGATATGCTGTCTACAGCTAAAGTCTTTGAATTTGTTCAGGGCGATGGTACCGAACCTCCAGCGATGATGGGTGAGTGGGATACAAGCAATCAACAGGACAACAGCAATGAAATGATCCGTATTTCTGCCGATCTGGTGGAAAAAATGATCGATTTGTCTGGTGAAAATGCGATTAACCGTTCGCGTATTGAAATGGACTTGGGGCAGTTTGGTAATACCCTCAACGAGATGGAATTGGCGATCAAGCGTCTGGCGGACCAGTTACGCCGAATGGAAGGCGAGCTAGAGTCGCAAATTATTGCCAAACATGGTGATAACTCACGTTATGCCGATTTTGACCCGCTGGAGATGGACCAATATTCATCATTGAACCAGTTGTCAAAATCACTGGCGGAATCTGCATCCGACTTGGTCGATTTCAAAACCACCTTGTCCGAAAAGATTCGTGATACGGAAGGCTTACTGTTACAACAATCACGCATTCAAGCCGAGATTCAGGAAAGCCTGATGCGTACCCGTCTGGTACCATTTGACCGTTTGTTGCCACGTTTACAGCGGATTGTGCGTCAGACATCATCAACCTTGAACCGTCCGGCAGAACTGGTGGTGCAAAACACCGAAGGTGAATTGGACCGTAACATTCTAGAGCGTCTGGTCACGCCTTTTGAGCACATGCTGCGTAATGCGATTGACCACGGTCTGGAAGACACTCACGTACGTCATGAACTTCAGAAGCCTGAAGTCGGAAAAATTGTCCTCAATATCAGCCGTCAAGGTACCGACGTCCTGGTGTCGTTCAGTGATGATGGTAAAGGGATTGATGAAGCAAAAATTAAAGAAAAAGCGCTCAGCCTGGGTTTAATTAAAGCCGATCAATCCATTGACAAGCAGGAAATCCTGCAATTAATTTTCCATCCTGGATTTAGTACCGCCAAAGAAGTGACCCAAATTTCCGGGCGTGGTGTAGGTCTGGACGTGGTGCAGAGCGAAATTAAGGCACTGGGCGGTCATATTTCCATCGAGTCTGAACTGGGTAAAGGCACAACCTTTACTATCCGGGTACCGACCACAGTAGCGGTGAGCGATGCCCTGATGGTGAAATCAGGTGATCAGCAGTTTGCGATTTCCTTGGCACAAATTGACCGTATTGTACGAATTGCACCATCTGCGCTGGAGCAATATTTCAACAGTAAAGAAGACTTCTTTAAAATTGATAACACCAGTTACAAACTGCGTTATTTATCCGAATTCGTTTCCAATCAGCCTTTGCCTCGCTTAAGTAATGTGGCGCATTCTTTGCCTGTGCTGCTCATTAAGGGCAATAATGGGCAAACCATTGCATTGCTTGTCGATCAGTTGATTGGTTCGCGTGCACAAATTGTGGTAAAACCGATTGGTCAGCAATTCTCAAGTGTCGGTGTCATTGCCGGAGCAACCATTTTAGGTGATGGTCAAGTCTGTCTGATTTTGGATGGTCAGAATATTGCCCGACAAATTCAGAACACCCAGCGTCTTAAACATGTGTCTGATCAGCGTGAGCATTCCCGTTACAGCAATGCACGCCGCCTGATCATGATTGTGGATGACTCGGTAACTGTACGTAAGGTGACTTCACGTTTACTTGAGCGTCAAGGCTTTGATGTGGTGACGGCCAAAGATGGTATTGATGCCATGGAGCAGCTGGAAAATGTCAAACCGGACTTGATGTTGCTGGATATTGAAATGCCGCGTATGGACGGTTTTGAAGTTACCAACCTGGTTCGTCACCATGATGTGCATCAAAACTTGCCTATTATCATGATTACGTCGAGAACAGGCGAGAAGCACCGTGAACGTGCATTCAGCCTGGGCGTAACGCACTATATGGGCAAACCGTTCCAGGAAGCGGAACTGCTGGAAAATGTGGAAAGTTTGTTAGAAATCAGTCAGGGATAATTCAATGAGCCAAAATAGTGTTTCAAACTCTGCTGTTGATCGAATTTCACAACAAGAGTTACACCACCTTATTACGGTATCTACCGGATTTATCGATACCTATATTATCGATTGCCATGGTAAGGAAGCGATGATTCTTCCGCAAAATATTGTCCTGTCTGCACTGGATAGCGCTACACAGGTGCCTTTTGTGGAATGGCATGAGTTGAAATTGCCGGTGTATGCGGTGAATGATCCGGAACGTAAAATGGGTGTAGCATTGGTCATTGAAGGCGATGATGTCAGTCAGCGTTTTGCCCTGATGTGTAATGAGATGCCAAAAACGATTCGTCTGCGTATTTCCGAAGTGGTAGATGAAGAGCGCACGGCAACAGATTCTGATGTATTCCAGTATGTACGCATGGGAGATCAGGTGTTTTATGTGCCTAATCTTGAACAGATTCAGTCTTCTTTAGGATTGTAATGTTGTCGCGTGTATAAAGCCGGGTAATAAAAAAGGAACTGTTAAGTCACTGCTGTCCCACAATTTTTACAAGAGGAAGCTCACATGAGCTTCCTCTTGTTTAATGGGGATTTTATCGGGTGAGAATAAAGCTTTTAAAGTTTTTCTTTCAAATAAATTCACTTGAATTATTCTGAGTAAGCGTTGAACTGTCCAACCCGCTTCCCCTAAATGT